>NZ_JBYKYF010000163.1:0-6938 GCF_057736855.1 Sporomusa sp. | reverse complement strand
ACAGATAATCATAATAAATAAAAAGGCTATCGACAATACTTTGTCGACAGCCTGGAGCTGTGTGTTTACACAGTTCTTTTTTTATCTACGAGCATGTTAAGCAAATACTATGAACATCAACCAATGGCGGCTTCCCCGCGATGCGCCTAGGTGGCATTAATGCCAAATGCGCCATGTATGGGATAGCTGTCCCATCCTAAAAAGACTTGGCGCAAGCCAAGTCTTTTATATATCACGACTAACCGATTGAGCTGTTAAGAGTAAAAAACTGTCTTACTATATCCTGAATATCAGGAGGAAGATTAAATTCGGAAAAGTTATTAAATACATATGTTCTCAATGCTGTCAGCAGTTCTGGCGAAATTACAATGCTGTCAGTAGCAGCAGTAGTTATTGATGGAGTATTTGTGACATTAACCGTAGTTTCTGGATTCATTAGCGCAGGCAAATTGGTAAAAATAAATATTTCTAAGATATCCTGAAAGTCTGGTCGAAGCAAACTGGCACCCCCTCTTGCTTATTATATGAGAGAGAATGCCGCTATGCTTACCAAAATGTACGTGGCATAATACGTTCTAACTTCCAAACCGGGTTGCCCATACAATCAACTGGGCCTATTTTATCAGCAATTTCACTTACCGCCGAAGTAGCTATCACCGGCACACCAAGGCGTTTGGCCGCCTCGGCTACCCCTACGGCACCGCGCTGTACCATTTCAACGGTAGTTTCTTCAGCCATATGCGTGTTATTAAGCACAGCATCTACACGGCCCAACGTAGCGACATATTCTAAAATATTATCTACCGTGGAAGTAAAAGGACGCGACATGTTCAGTACAGCAATAATTTTAAGATACGGATTCTCAAATGCGCCCTCCACCAAATTAAAAATCTTGGCACCATGAACACCGTAGCCAACGTCCATAATAATGTTGCCTTTTCGTCTAAGTATCCAGCGCATAGAAGATTTAATTACATTGCCTGCTTCCCCCAACCCTGTCGTATCCCGAGTCTCCCAGGCCACAACATCAATTCCTCTTTCTTCAAGTTCCCGCTTTATGGGACGCAGAGTATAGCATGGCTCGACAGTATCCAGATCAACAATCGTTACCGGCAAACCTTGCTTTCGTAAATAAATGGCCCGGTTTACAGCATTTTCACTTTTACCGCTGGCATATTCGCCAACATAGGCCTCAATAATCGGCTCAGGCTGTTGCGTGTCTTTTGTCATAACCAGATGCCACACTCCTTGTTCATACAATTCTGTCTATTATTATAAAGAAAGACTTGGCTTATGCCAAGGACTTTTAGGATGGTCCACTGCTATGCCATCCACGGCATCCCACTAGCACCTCCAAGCACTCACGGCATAAACCAAGTCTTTCCTTAATTAATAAAAATTTTAAACAAAATCAATAAGACAACACCTGGTAATCCTAAAAACCCGGCAACAAGCGCCGTAACCGGATTGATACCAATAGTAAATCCGAAATACGAGCCGACAAAATTAACAACCCATAACATAATGCCACCCACTACACCATTATATACTAGCTTACACACCAGCTTTATAGGCATTAAAAACATACGTCCAATAAGATAAATTAAGATAATCCCAAATGCATAGGCTACAATAACATTAAATTCTAAGCCTGACGGTAAAAATGGCATATCCTCTTCCCCCTTAGTTGCTTGTTTTCATTTTATCACGCTAAAACCATTGGCGTACAGTTTTCTCATCATGAATTCCTGACATACTTACCCTCGAGCAACAGATACCCTCTTCCCGTGCTTTGCGAAGCAAATACATGTATCTGCGCTCATATGCTTTGATGAGATAAGCAAAGTAATCAACCAAATCCGGATCACTTACTGTCTTATAACAATTTTGGGCATATAACCAGTCACGTCGGGCCTGTTCAGCGATGTCCGGCAGAGTGACTTGCCTTTTGGCACTAACTGACTCACTGCTCAGCAGATCCAGTATTCTTTGCCATGCAACCATTTTTTATCCCTCCAACATAATAGATACTTACGACAATATATGTTGGCCAGTCCAAAAAAATGAAAAATACCGGTTAACATCCGGTATTTTTCATTTTTTTGTAATTTTAATGTAATGGTGAGCATGTAATACCTTCATGGCGAGCACGTTTTAAGAGATATGTATATTTTTTCTCAGCAGCCTGAATACGATAGGTAGCATAATCCACCAAATCAGTATCAGATACATTGTTATAGTATTCCTGAGCGTTTAACCACTCTAACCTAGCCTCTTCCACTTGCTCCAGTAAGGACGGATATTTAGTTTCAGGCGCGTGTTGGGGTAATAACCCTTTCGCCAAATTAGTTAACATTGTTTTCATGCAAAATCGCCCTCCTGCTTACAGTATACCCATAAACAGGCGGAATCAATCATCCCTACATCTCCCGACGATTTTCCAGAGCTTTGGATAATGTTACTTCATCGGCATATTCTAAGTCGCCGCCTACCGGCAATCCATGGGCAATGCGGGTCACTTTGATCCCCAGCGGCTTTAGCAATTTGGCAATATACATAGCCGTTGCTTCGCCTTCGACATTAGGGTTTGTAGCCATAATGACCTCTTTTACTCCTTGGTTAACCCGGTCTAACAACTCTTTAATCCGAATATCATTGGGGCCAATACCTTCTAATGGCGATAAAGAACCATGCAATACATGATAGAGACCTTTAAACTCACGAGTACGCTCCATAGCGGCTACATCTTTGGGGTCTTCCACCACACAGACAACACTATGATCCCGCCCCTCAGACCGGCAGGTTTGACAAGGATCGGTATCGGTTAAGTCAAAACATACCGAACAATATCTTACTCGCTCTTTGGCATCCATAATAGCCTCAGCCAAAGCAGCTGCCTGAATTTTATCCATCTTGATTACATGGTAGGCAAGACGAACCGCAGATTTAGGCCCGATACCAGGCAAACGGCGAAACTGCTCCACCAGCCTGCCAATTGGCGCAATATAGCTCATAGACTAAAACAATCCTGGCGGCAGATTAAGGCCACCGGTCAGTTTGCTCATTTCCTGAGCCATCATTTCATCCACTTTATTCATGGCCTCATTAACTGCAGCTACTACTAGGTCTTCCAGCATTTCTACATCCTCAGGATCAACGGCAGATGGCGCAATTTTTACGGACTGAATTTTCTTTTCTCCATTAACTACTACTTTTACAGCCCCGCCACCAGTAGATACCTCAATAGTACGGGTTTTAAGCTCCTCCTGCAGTTTGCTCATATCGGCCTGCAGCTTTTGCACCTTTTTCATCATTCCTGCCATGTTTCCCATATTTCCAAACATGTCATCAGCCTCCTAACACTAATTTATTCATCTATCTTAACTACTTTGCCACCAAACATCATCTGTGCCTGCTTAACAGCCGGATGCTCCAAATCGGGATCAGGATCAGAAGCAGCAACTGGTGCTGTCTGCGTCGGCGGTGGTGCGGATTGCGGCACGACCGGTTTAGGCGGCAGTGTATCAAGCCCTAATGAACAGATTAATCTCACCTGATGCCCAGTAACCTGAGCCAGGATTTTTTCTACAATGGTTCGATAATCATCCCTCTCGGTGCGTTCTTTGGGAAAAGTTGCTGTAAACTGCACCACAGCCTGTGTATCAGTAAGCCTGACCAAATGTCCCTGCATTACACAAGCATGTACTGACCGTTTACCGCTGGCCATAAGTTCTTTAAGTACGGCAGACCAGATCTCTTTTAGATTTCCACTGCTGCCTTGCACTGCCGGTTGCCCCGAAACAGAAGGTTTCGGTGGCAGCGGTGTTCCAGCCCCGGCTTGTGACTGTGGCGGCTGCTGCGGCACCCTAGGCGGCAAAGACGTAGTGTGAGGCTGCACACGCGGTGCTGGCGGCTGCATTTCAGGGCGCGGCGTATTGGCCTTAACCACGCTATCAGTAACCATCGTATGACTGCCAGCCAGTTTGGCTTCAAGAGCGGCAACCCGTTCTACAAGTGCAGCAATATCATTGCCTACAGCCCGGCGACACAGAGTAATCAACGCCATTTCTACCACAATACGCGGCTCAGTTGCCCATTTGACCTCATTAGCAGCATGATGCAGTACTTCTAATACATTTATCAGTTCCTGATGACTGAACTTAGCGCTCTGAGCAGCGAGCACGGTTTTATCATCACAATATACTTCAATATTATCTAGAGAGGGAGCTGCCTTATACAACATCAGGCTGCGCGCATGTAGTGCCAGTTCCACAAGCAGCTGGCGAATATCTTTTCCCATGTTAATCAGTTCATCAAGTTGTACCAATGCACTGTGTGCATCCCGGTCAGCAATGGCATCCGTCAACTGCCATACCCACTCATGCCCAATCAAGCCTAATAGTTGACGGACTTGTGCGGCTGTTATCATACCTTCGTCATCTAAGGTGGCACACTGATCCAAAATACTAAGCGCGTCCCGCATACCACCCTCGGCTTGAACAGCAATAAGTCTGAGCGCTTCTGGATCAATCTTAAAGCCGCTCTGCTCTGCTACCATAGCCAGCCGACTCTCGATGTCCCTGACACTAATTCGCCGAAAATCATAACGCTGGCAGCGCGAATGAATCGTAGCCGGAATCTTATGTGGTTCGGTAGTTGCCAGCACGAAAACCACATGGGCCGGCGGTTCTTCCAATGTCTTTAAAAGTGCATTAAAAGCCTCTGTTGTCAGCATATGCACTTCATCAATAATATACACCTTATAACGTCCGTCAACCGGTGCAAATTTAACAGTTTCTCTAAGGTCGCGAATTTCATCAATGCCGCGGTTGGAAGCCGCATCTATTTCAAATACATCCATAGAAGTACCGGCAGTAATCTTCTCGCAGTTCGAACAGTGATTGCAAGGATTGACGCTAGGTCCATGCTCACAATTGAGCGCCTTTGCCAGAATTTTGGCTGTACTGGTTTTTCCTGTGCCACGCGGACCCGAAAATAGATAGGCGTGAGCAATTTTACCGGCAGCAATAGCATTTTTTAAAGTAGTACTAATATGCTCCTGACCAGCTAAAGAATCAAAGTCCTGTGGACGCCATTTGCGGTATAAAGCTACATAAGCCACGCTCACACCTCCTTTACCCCGCTAGACGCTAGATAGTGCTAGTTCGTTTATATTCAACATTACTAAAATATTTCCCTTTTTCCATAAAATAATTTATCGACGACTAACAGTCTCAAACTTTGGTCATACTAACAGCAGTTTCGTCAAAGACTACCGGTAAGCACAAATTCCTTACAGCAGTAGGACGATTATAATGAGCTAGGCCATCACCCACAACATATAAAAACTTCATATAGCAAAAAAGCAGCCTTTAAGGCTACTTTCAATAAATATATGGTATTATCTAAAATTATACGGCTTTGTTTTCCACGACGGACTACAGCATACTAGGCACCCTTACGGCACATAGGAAGTATCACTTAGCGCTGCTTCCTTCCGGACCTGACGCGGTTCATGAGTTCCTATTGCGTAAGACCCGGCAGCTATAGCCCGGCCTAGAAAACAAAAAGCCGTATACCGGCCTCGTATTATTATGGCGGAATAACACAGAATGAAGTTACACATTCAAATACTAGACGTATCAACTTCCTCTGTACAAAGAATTATACTACACATAACTGAGGATTGCAAGTTTTTAGCTCCAGGTAATTTTCGGAATATATCCCTAATAAATCAGGCAAATAGCCGTTTCACTTTTTTTGTAAAATTATGTTCGACTCCGCTAATCTACCAGAAGAAAAAAAACAGGTTCCGTTGGAACCTGATAGAATTAAATAAAATTATCAAACATATAAGGTAAATTACAATGACCGTGACACTCTATCAATAGCCGCCGCAATTTGAGCTAGTTCCTGCATAGTAGCGGCAATTTCTTCCGTAGCCGCAGCCTGACGTTCACCAAGCGCTAGAGTATGTTCAATATTACTAAGCATAGCTTTGGTTTGTGATTCTATACCTGCAATAATTTGCTTAATTTCTTTGATTGATTGCTCGCTATTAGCTGCCATCTTGCGGATTTCATCGGCAACAACAGCAAATCCTCGCCCCTGCTCTCCTGCACGTGCTGCCTCTATGGCGGCATTTAATCCTAGTAAGTTAGAGTTTGATGCTACATCGTTAATAAATTTTAAAATATTATCCGATTTTTTTACTTCCTCAATGACTTTATATCCAAGATCTTTGGATATAGAAAGCTCTTGGGAAAGTTTCGTCGCCGTTGAAGCCAATTCTTCTGTTGTCGCTGTAATTTGCTGAGTAGAAGCTGCGATCCGTTGAGAAGAATCCTGAAGATGTTCAATACTGCTCAAGCTAACGCCAATTCCGATACCACCGATAACTTCGCCATTACGGTTTTTTATAGGCATTCCGGTAGCGCTGAAAGGAACGCCATACACCTCTTTCGGAACATTCACTGTATAGAATTTCCCCGTTTCCATTGCCTGATAAATCGGATCCTGCTTCTCAAGTCTACTACCTACCTCAATTGGTAGTTTATAGCTTGTATCCCTTGGCGGAAAGTATGCAATAAATTTTTCTCGATCAGTCACACCAAGCATAAAATCGTAGGGAATCATAGTTTTAAGTACGGGTCCAAGTTTCACCATAGCGGCTAAAATATCAATCTCTTCTCCGTTCGCTAGTACAGTAGTTATTTCATCCATAAATATCCCACCCAATATGTTCTATACCTTATTTAAATTCTTCCATGCCGCACTATTTTCCTTCAAATGCTAATGAATTAGATGTGTGGGGCCGGCATGTCTATCCATCAGAACTGCGACACCCATAGAGACGAGCTTTTAACCCAGTGCATAAAACAAAAAAGGCTCTATAATAAATGTTGGGGTAACCAGTTCTACAACTGGAACTGCCTCAA
>NZ_JBYKYF010000162.1:5931-6978 GCF_057736855.1 Sporomusa sp. | reverse complement strand
CGTCAAACAGAATTTGTTTAGCCATTTATGTAATACCTACCTTTCACTTTTATTGTAAATTTAGCTGATTAGCTGATTATTCAATAACAGCCAGGATGTCTCTTTCGCTGATAATGAGGTATTCTTTGCCATCAATCTTGACTTCAGTGCCGGCATACTTGGAGAAAATGATTTTGTCGCCAACTTTAACCTCTAAGGCAACCTTTTGGCCATTGTCCAGAGTTTTGCCTGAGCCAACAGCTACAATCTTACCTTCCTGCGGCTTCTCCTTCACTGTATCTGGAAGAACAATACCGCTCTTGGTAACTTCCTCCTTTGCCAAAGCTTCAATCACTACTCTGTCACCTAATGGCTTAATCATGTAAAGACCTCCCTTTATTGTGTGTTAATATCAATAAATGTTTGTTAGCACTCACCTAAGCTGAGTGCTAATCTATACTCTATAATATAAAATTCGCTTCAAAAAAGCAAGAGTGTTTAAGGTAAAATTAAGCATTTTTTTTTAAAAACTTGCCAAAAATTCAGGCAGAAGCCGATCTGGCCTCTGCCCAAACAAAAATCTATCTATTCCCTTTTTTACGAGTGGCTGACTCTACGATGGCAGCAGCCACTTCCCGAATGGATTTACGTTTACTCATACTATATTGTTGAATGCGCCGGTACGCTTCACTTTCGCTTAAACTATAAGCATCCATCAGAATACCTTTTGCCCGATCAAGTATCTTTCGGGTTTCCAGTGAATTTTTAACTTCCTCTAACTCACGCTCTAATTCAGTAAACTCCTGAAATCGCGACAGAGCAATCTCTATAGCCGGAAATAAATTAGCTTCTTTTACTGGTTTAACCAAATAAGCCAAAACCCCGGAGTCCTTAGCCTTTTCTACAATTTCTTTTTGGCTAAAAGCAGTTAACAGCAGAACAGGTGCGATCTTCTCAGTAGAAATAATTTTGGCCGCAGTAATGCCGTCCATTTCTGGCATTTTGATATCCATTATAACAAGGTCAGGTCGATGTTTACGAGCCAGTTCAACCGCTTTTTCCCCGTCC
>NZ_JBYKYF010000162.1:0-5921 GCF_057736855.1 Sporomusa sp. | reverse complement strand
GTCCACGGCTTCGCCCACCACTGTATGTCCGGCTTCTTCCAAAATCTCTTTTAGATCCATTCTTATAATCGATTCGTTATCAGCAATTACAATCCGCAAAGCATCCATGTTATTCCTCCTTCGCCTCTTTACCGCCTTCCATCAGCCGGGGAATAGTAATAAAAGCATGGGTTCCTGCACGGGAAAACAGACGAAATTCTCCCCCAAGATCTTTTTCTATCAGGGTTCTAACAATCTGCAAACCTAAACTGTTTGTATTTTGCAAAGTAAAATCCTGAGGAAGGCCAATACCGTCATCATAGATATCTATCTGATAGCATTCAGGCGTTGTCGCAATATCCACGCCAATCAGCCCCTCTTTGCGTCCGACAAAACCATGTTCAATGGAATTTTGAATAAGCTCATTAATGACCAATGCTAAGCTGCTGGCTTGTTCGGAAGGCAAAATCACTGTTTGACCATTAAATACGGTTTCAATATTAAAATTGGGCTCAAGCATATTTTGAATAACCAAATCCAAAATGTTTTTGGTAACTTCAGCCACATCAATATATTCTCTGTCTTGTTGAGATAAAAATTCATGAACAACCGATATGCTCAAAATCCGATTAACACTTTCTCTAAGCGCTGCTTTAACTTCCGGAGTCTTGGTGCGCCTCGCCTGCAATCTAAGCAAACTGGCAATGGTCTGCAGATTATTCTTGACACGGTGGTGTATTTCCTGAATGACTGCTGATTTTACCAACAATTCTTTTTCCTTTTTTCGAATATCAGTAACATCCGCAATAATGAACACAGTACGTACGGCTTGGCCGTCGACAAAAATAGGAATGGCCCTCTGGACTAAAATCATGTGACCGGCTTCTGTCTCTTTTTCCAGCGGTTGCCCGGTGGATAGCGCCTGTTGAGCCAGTTTCATATTCACTTGACGGTCAGAGATCCGACGGCCAACCACCCGGTTGATACCCAACACTTTATAAATGGCATCCGCCGCCGAGTTAGCAAAAGTAATGTAACTGCGTTCATCAATAACCACAATACCATCACGCGTACCCAGTGGCCGATACAGTTTACGGTCGAGCGGTCCACTGGTTGCAGCCATATTTAAAAGCATATAGGCAGTTTCTACCAGCATACTGTGCCCATCAGCACTAGCCTCCTGGGTATTGGTTTCAAAACTGGCAGCAGCAATGATACAGCCATCAGCATCCTTGATAGGGTAAACCTGCATTTCTAATACGTCCATACCCAGTGCCCACTCTCGCTGTCCTGCAATATTGGCACCGGAAACTAGTGTCCGCCATACCAACGGTTCTTCACTTGCTTGCACCGTGCTGCCTAGAATGTGTGTTTTGAAATCAATATAACTGGTATTGGGTTTAGCTTGGGCAACAATGGCCAAAAAGTTCTCGCTGTGACCCGGCGCATACAATGTAACCTGAGCGTGAGCAAGATCAGCAGCCAATCCCAGTACACTTGCCGCATTGTCAAGAACTTGAATCTGGTTTGGAGTTAAGACTGTAATTTTTTGACAAATTCCAGCAGTCACGCCCACAGATGAATCCCCCGTTTCACATATAGAGAACTCGGCTTGTGCTAAAACCTCTGGCGCAGGCAAAAGCCGATACTCTCTCATCCAGCAAAGTAACCTCCAGGCAGAAAACAACTCTGCCCGCTAATTCCTTATGTATTCAACTACAACGCAAATAATTCCTTGTCATCTGGTCACAAATCCACAAACTTACAGTCGAATCGGTATCCACAACCTCTTCCCAGGTTATACCCAAAGTTATCAACAATATCCACAAGGTTATACACAGCCTTGTTGTAGATATCATAGGGTCTCACGGCGGTTCATGACTCACTTACCCACATTATCCACAATTGTATTTTATTTATTGTCCACATCATCTGCTTCCTAATTTAAGCGCCGGAACGGCATTAAGATGCAAATCAGCAAAATCCTTGGCCAAATACTGATAATAGGCCCGGCAGGCAATCATCGCTGCGTTGTCAGTACAAAGTATAGGTGGTGGATAAAACAGAGCAAATCCGCGTGCGGCTGCTTGGGCAGCCATTTCCCTCTGCAATGCTGAATTAGCTGCTACGCCGCCGGCTAAGACGATTTGGTTAACCCCAACTTGTTCGGCCGCCATCATGGTTTTCATGACCAGCACATCAACCACAGCCGCTTGAAAGCTGGCGGCTACATCCGGTATGCTGACATCCTCACCCCGCTGTTTAGCACTGTTTAAGTAATTTAAAACCGCAGATTTTAAACCACTAAAACTAAAAGCAAATTTATTCTCGCCTTCCTGCACAGCAAAAGCGCGGGGAAAAGTAATAGCCGAGGGATTCCCTTGCTTAGCAGCATTATCAATATATGGACCGCCTGGATACGGAAAATGCATGACTCTGGCAATTTTATCAAAAGCTTCACCGGCAGCATCGTCACGAGTCTGGCCCAAAAGTACAATCTCATTATAATCCTTAAGGTGAATAAGCGAAGTATGACCACCTGACACTACCAGCGCGACAAATGGCGGCTTTAAATCCTGATGGGCAAGGAAATTAGCAAAAATATGCCCTTCCAAATGGTTTACGCCGATCAGCGGCTTATCAAGCGCAAACGCCAAGGTTTTGGCAGTTGCTACACCCACAAGCAACGCGCCGACTAATCCCGGCCCATAGGTGACACCAATGGCATCAATTTCTTCAATTGTTGTTCCCGCTTGAGATAATGCTTGGTCAACAACAGGAATAACATTCTCAATATGTTTCCGAGATGCTATTTCTGGAACAACACCACCAAATTTTTGGTGTGTGGATACTTGTGAAGAAATAATATTGGCTAAAATTGTACGCCCATTAGCTACAACTGCAGCCGATGTTTCATCACAGCTTGTTTCTAAAGCCAAGGTTAAACTTTGCGTCATAAGGACAGACCTCCATCATAATGTCTGCTAATTATTACATAAACAACAGATGTATTTTAATGTTCAAAGCAAGCCAAATTAGAACCAAGGACAATAATATACAGTCCGGGAAAGGAGGTGCACACAGATGGCACGCTCGAAGAAACCTGTAAATCCGGCCGCAGAAAACGCTCTTGACCGTATGAAAATGGAAGTGGCTAACGAATTGGGGATTTCCGAGCGGGTTCGTAGCCAGGGTTGGGCTACTATGACTTCTGCCGACTGCGGTCGCGTAGGTGGTCACATGGTTCGTAAAATGATTGAGCAGTATGAATCTACTCTCCAATAAATGTTTAACGCACAGGGCGGCTATAGCCGCCCTGTCACCATTTTACGCCCTAAAGCATATGTTAAATTACACAATCACCCTTTGGAGCCACACTCAACGGTGGCCTCTTTTTTTTACAAATTATGCAACCACATAATAATTGCATCTTCACCTAATTCAGCATAATAATTAGGCCGAATACCTTGCTCAACAAAGCCACGGCGGGCATAAAGCCTCCGTGCCGGAATGTTGGAAGGGCGCACCTCAAGTGTCATACGGACTGCTCCCAATTGTTTGGCAGTAACAATCATATGCTCTAACAGCAATGCACCGAGCTTGCGCCCACGATATTCGGGCAAAATTGCGATGTTGGTAACATGGGCTTCATCAATTACAAGCCAGAAGCCGGCATAACCGATAATGCGATCACCATCCAAGATTACTAGGTAATGGGATAAATCATTGTCGTTAAGCTCAGACTCAAAAGCTTCCCGTGACCACGGAGTGGCAAACGCCTGCTTCTCGACTTCCAGCACGGCATCGATATCTGCTTGTTGCATACGCCTAATACTTATTTCAGCCATTACGGCACTCCTGGGACTGCCGCCGTTCCCACAATTCTTCAGCTTCTGACCGTCTGATATACAGCGGTTCCAGACTGGCTACATCATGACGAATCCCCTGCGCATAAAGCTGCTGAGCCATAACCGCGATACTGCCAGCACGCGGCATGATTACATGCGGCGGTACAAGATTAGGTATATCCTCTCTATGCATAACTGCCGCCTCACCCAAAAGTAAAACAGGACGTCCTAGCTGAGCAAGTTTCGCCTGGACTTCGTTAAATGGGATTACCTGTGGTGGCTGCACTTCCACAACCATGTTGTCCTGCCATTCATACAGTCCTAAATACACATTCCCTTTTTGCGCGTCCAGCATGGGAGCCAAAACCGTCCCTGGCGCCGGGCAGCTAAACGCCAGCGCCGCCAGTGTAGGTACACCGATTAATGGAATTTTTAGTGCATAACTAAGTGCCTTTGCGGTTGCCAAGCCAATCCTAAGTCCGGTAAAGGAACCTGGCCCAATACTAACAGCAACCGCCTTTAAGCTGGTCTTTGATATTTCAGCCATAGCCAACAAGCTGGCAATATGAGGCATCAGTCGTTCAGAATGGGTTTTTCGGGTCTGAATAGTAAGTTCAGCCACCAGCGTGTCCGGGGTGGCAATCGCCACACTAGACACAAGGGTGGCTGTATCGACAGCAAGAATAGGCAAACTATTTCAACTCCTCACAAAGCTCTCTATACCGCTTCCCCTGCGGGGTAAGACAAATAATCCTTTCATTTGCCTGCTCACCCAGTTTTAGTGTCATCCACAAATGCTCATCAGGCAAAAATTCGGTAAACTTCTCCGGCCATTCAATAATAGCAATGCCTCCGGATTCCACATAATATTCAAAACCAATATCAGCAAGTTCTTCCGGGTGTTCAAGCCGGTATAAGTCAAAGTGATAAACAGCAAGTTCCTGATCATGGATCATTCCCTCATACACATTAAGTACAGTAAATGTTGGGCTAGAGACAGTATCTACCACATTAAGACCGGCAGCTATCCCCTGACTTAACAAGGTCTTGCCGGCACCAAGGTCACCGGACAAACATAAAACATCACCCGGTTTTAACACTTTGGCAACTTTTTGACCAAAACGATAGGTTTCCTCAGGCCCATTGGTTTTAACGTTTAACAAATTAAATTACTCCTTTTGACGAAAATGGTTATATCCCCTGGCCTTAATTTCATGTACTTGGCCCATTTCATCAACAAGTGTTACCCCTTGTCCACCATCGACAACCTCACCCACTTTACATACGGTTACATCAGGGTGTTCCCGCACAAAGGCTTCATATTTACTAGGCTCCATAGTAAATATGAGTTGAAAATCTTCACCGCCATATAAAGCCCAGTCAAGTGCCTGTTTACCGAATGTTTCGGCTGCAGCTTTTAGGTCTGTAGAAAGGGGAATTTGGTCTGCATATAGTTTTATCCCGACCCTGCTGGCGTTAGCAATTTCGTGAGCTTCGCTGGCTAACCCATCACTAATGTCATTCATACTGCTAGCACCAAAGGCAGCCAATAACTGACCGGCTCTAACCTGTGGCCGCGGAGTTAAATGAGCAGTTACTAGTGGCCAGGCAAAAGGATATTCTTCCCATTCACCAGCCGTAAGCAAAGCCAATCCTGCCGCAGAATTGCCCAAAAATCCAGTAACAGCTACAATATCTCCAGGTTTAGCTCCAGAACGGCGAACCAAATTATCTGGTTCAACTTCACCAGATACCATGACATTAATAACAAGCCCCTGTGGACTAGAAACGGTATCACCGCCAACAATGTTAACCGAAAACTCCCGGCAAATTTCTTTCATACCCTTATATAAATTAACCACAAAATCCGGCGAGGTAGTGGAAGGTAAGGCAATGGAAACCACCGCATGACGGGGTGCTCCCCCCATGGCGGCTATATCACTAATGTTTACAGCGATGGCTTTATACCCAAGCTGCCAAGGCGTTGTTGTTGCTAAATCAAAATGTACTGACTCAACTAGCATGTCAGTCGTAAATAATAACAACTGTTTAGGTGTCGGCAAAAGTGCGGCAGCGTCATCACCAATACCAACA
>NZ_JBYKYF010000161.1:0-7016 GCF_057736855.1 Sporomusa sp. | reverse complement strand
TGACAGATGATCATAATAAATAAAAAGGCTATCGACAATACTTTGTCGACAGCCTTTTTATTTAAAATATATGTTAATTATAATGTAAATGTAATAAAATCCCAAATAATACAAATGGACATATTTGGTAAAAAAGTTTATATTTTCAAATTTATCCACTCTTGGCGCATTATGGCTAATTTTTTAGCTTTTTTGTTATTTGATATTGCCCGGAAATATAAAAACCACTGACAGCTTGTCAATGGCCTATTAGATGACTATCTCTTTTGCTGGGCTTTAAGAACGGGAATGGCTATATAGACTCCCGTTATGGTGAGGACGATAAGGCCTATGGCTGCCAGGTCAACAAGCCACTTGGCATGTATGTTGCCGATTTTTCCCTGATGAAGTCCTTTAGCTAAGCTAAAAGCACTGGATGCATCGGCCTTGGTTCTATCTGGGGTTTGCCTTTCTCCTTGTGCTGGTCTTTCTGCCTGTCGCCTATTTATTGGTTCTGAATTGTTGGCGGATTGTCTGGCCGGATTCATTTGCCGCTGTTCTTGTCCTACGATCCATGGTTCAGCCAATATGAATCCAGTAATTGCTTCTATGAGCAATATCAAAGCAAGAATGATTCCTAGCCATAAATGAAGCTTCCGTGCTATTCGATACATAGATACCCCCCATCTTACTATGTACACTGTTTCCTAGATATATTCTTAATTGTGAATTTATGTTATATTTTGCAAAAATTTAATTAAGTATACAGGATTTACCATTTATATGTAGAATAAATAAATACTTGTCCAGCTTCGAATCTGGTTACCTGTGGCTCATGGCTATGGTGCCAGATCGTTAGGGTATGTCTGGAAACGGCCATACCTCCCAATGTGGAAAGAAGAATAGGAGGAGATATTTTGAAAGGCAAAAGTATGTATTCGGTGGTATTTTTATTGATCCTTGCCCTTACGCTGACTGCTTGCGGTACATCACAAGTGGCTCAGCCAAAAGTCGAACAACAGAAACAGCTACTGCTTTCAAGCACTATTGGGCCTATTGATGCAGGTATTGTTTCCGTGTTGGAAGACGAGTTTCAAAAGAAAACAGGTATTGTTGTCCGTCATGTGGGTGCAGGTACAGCTGCAACCTTGCAATTGGCTAAGAGCGGTAATTTTGATTTAGTTATGGTGCATGCGAAAGAATTAGAGGAAAAGTTTGTCGCTGATGGTTTTGGGACCAAACGCTATGACCTTATGTATAATGACTTCGTTCTTGTTGGTCCACCGGAGGACCCAGCTGGCATAAAAGGTGAGAAGAGTGTTTCCAGGGCATTAAGAAAAATTGCTGATAGTAAAAGCCTGTTTATATCACGTGGTGATAAGTCAGGAACCCACGTTAAAGAAATCGAGTTGTGGAAAGCTGCTGGGATAGAACCTCAAGGCTCCTGGTACAGAATTTATCAACGTGGTGCCGAGGGTAATGTGAAAACACTCAAATATACCGATGAGCAAAGGGGTTACACCATTATCGACAGGGCTACTTATATAGTCCTGAAAAACGAAATTAACTTGGCGGTACTTGTGGAAAAGGACGAGTCTATGCTTAACTATATAACTTTGATCCCAGTAAATCCGGCAAAGTTTCCTTATGTTAAGCATGCGGAAGCTATGCAATTTATTGAATGGATGACATCTAAGGAAGGACAGCAGATTATTCGCGATTTTGGCAAAGACAAGTACGGAGAGCCTTTGTTTTTCCCCAATTCCCCGATAGGTAAAAATCTTAAATAGTTTTCAAATAAATAAACCTCCAGGTGCGACCTGGAGGTTATTTATCTGAAAACCGATCCGTTAAACTCTTTGCATTATTTAGCGTTCGCGCATTGCCTTTTGAATACGCTCAAGTCCTTTTTCGATAGTATCGCAAGAGGTTGCATAGGAGAAGCGGAGATATTCCTGGGTTTCACCGCTGTTACGTACTCCAAATGCCGAACGTGGCAGTACCGCGACATCGGCGTTATACAGCAGGTACTGCTGCAGGGCTTTACTGTCTGGCAGTCCTAGTTTATTACAGGCTTCAGTTACGTTAGGGAACACATAAAAGGCTCCGCTAGGAATCTTGCATGAGAACCCGGGAATACTGTTCAACCCAGCGACAATTAAATCACGCCTGGTTTTAAATTCATTAACCATGTGGTCGACAAAGTCTTGAGGGCCGGTCAAAGCTTCAAGGCCGCCCATTTGAACAAAGGTATTAGTGCAGGATTCGCAGTTGGTAATCAAGCGGGTAATATGAATAGCCAGTTCTTTGTTCATAATGCCATAACCCAGCCGCCAGCCAGTCATTGCATAGGTCTTGGAAAAGCCGTCGAGAATAATGGTTCTATCCTTCATACCTGGCAAAGAACTTATGCTGGCAAAGGTTCCGCCATACGTAATCCGGCTATAGATTTCGTCAGATAACACCCACAAGTCATGCCGGCAAGCCAAGTCAGCGATATGGGCTAAATCTTCGACAGTAAGCATGCCACCGGTAGGATTATGTGGGCTATTTAAAATAATCAGCTTGGTTTTGGGGGTAATCAGTGTCTCTAATTCGGCAATATCTAAACGGAAATCCTTTTCCTCGCGAATGGGAATCGGAACAGGTATGCCACCAGTAAACCGGATCACTGATTCATAAATGGGAAACCCAGGGTTAGGATAAAGAACTTCGTCACCCGGATCTACTAACGCATGCAGGGCATAGTAGATAATTGGTTTGCCACCAGGGGTTACTACCACTTCCTCGTGATTTACACATAAGTTTCGGGTATTTGATATATAGGTAGCAATGGCCTCCCTCAGTGGTAAAATACCGGCAGAGGGGCTATAGTGGGTAAAATTATTCCGAATAGCCGTAATGCAGGCTTGTTTGATATTGTCTGGAGTATCAAAATCAGGTTCGCCGATGGCAAAGCTAATAATATCGCGTCCGGCGGCTTTGAGACGGTTAACTTCATTAAGTACTTCAAAAGCGTTTTCTGAACCAAGGTGATTTATACGATTCGCCAGTTTCATATCCATTGTATCCTCCAAATTGATTAGGGAAAATATTCGCGAGATTATCCGGAATTCCTGCAAAATCTTTGGAGGCAATGGAAGAACCCGTCTGCGTGCTTTGATAATCTTAAACGACTTGGCATACTAGACTGGAAAACCAGAAAATGGGCTAATTCCCGTCTTGGATACTGGCGAATAGCCGATAGTTGGATGTTACACAGGTCATTAACAAACGAATACCTCGCATCCATTGGTATGATGATATAGCCAAGAGATACGAGGTAATGCACTCAAACTATTGAATCGCCGTATACCGAACGGTACGTACGGTGATGTGAGAGGTCAGCTATTCAACGAATGGGTAGCCTCCTACTCGATTATGTTACGATATTCGGTTTTAGAGATACCGCAATAATAAGTACCCATGACACAGGATGATGGAAATAATCATCAGAGGAAAGGCGATTTTTAAATACGGTATGAATGAGAGGCGAATTCCGTTTTTCTCGGCAATGCCGGCAACAATAACGTTAGCAGAGGCGCCAATGAGTGTGCCATTACCGCCAAGGCAGGCACCTAGTGCCAGTGACCACCAGAGTGGTTCCAAATTCATACCGGTTAATTGCCCCATTTCCTGAAGCATAGGGATCATGGTGGCGACAAACGGAATATTATCAATAAAGGCAGAGGCAAGAGCTGATACCCATAGTACCAGCAGCGAAGTTTGCGTCAAATCTCCATGAGTTACGCTTAGCGTCCATTGGGCTAGTTCGGCAATGACGCCAGTGGCCTTTAAACCGCCTACTAGGACAAACAGTCCAGTGAAGAAAAAGATAGTCGGCCATTCTACCTCTGTTAAGACTTCTTCAGGTTCTATCCGGCTGACCAACAACATAAGAATAGCACCTGTCAGGGCAATGGTAGCTGATTCCAAGTGAAGGAATCCGTGTAACATGAACCCAACAATAGTAATTGCAAGCACGGTTAGTGATTTCTTTAGTAGCGGCCAGTCTTTAATCTCATCCCGGCAATTAAGCTGTAAGATGGCTTCCCGGTTTTTTTCATCTATTTGTAAATCTTTACGATAAATGAGCAATAACAGGGCGATGGTTACTGCCAGCACGATAATACTAATGGGAGTCATATTAACAATAAATGCATTAAAATCCAGTCCTGTTGCACTGCCAATCATAATGTTAGGCGGATCACCAATCAAGGTGGCTGTTCCACCCACATTGGAGGCAATAATTTCCGAAATTAAGAAAGGAACCGGATTAACCTGTAGCATGTTAGTTAAGGTCAGAGTTACGGGTACAATTAGTAATACGGTGGTAACATTATCAAGAAAGGCCGATACCGTGGCGGTGATAAATGACAATAGCGATAGGAGCCGTAGCGGCTCACCGCGCGTTATACTAGCAGACCAAATGGCCAATGCCTCAAATACACCTGTTCGGCGAATAATAGCTACCAGAATCATCATTCCGGTTAACAGGCCGATAGTATTAAAATCAATGTCATCTTTTACTGCTGTTTCCTGGGTTAAAAAACCAAGTAGCAGCATAGCCAAGCCGCCGCTCATAGCAACGACCATTCTGGGTAGTTTTTCAAGAATAATTAAGGCATAAGTAAGTAAAAAAACTGTAACAGAACCCCAAAAAGCATAATCTTGCAATTAAATACGCCTCCTAAAGGTATAAGGAGAGTCTATGTTTGCGACTCTCCTTGTAAAGAATTCTCACCTTATTATGATACGACAGTTTTATTTTCGAGTCAAATGCTAGTATCTATTTTTCTTTCGTCCTAAAGCCAGGTTTCGGATAAAACTTCCTACCAAGAACCCTTGACAAAAGCGGCTGACATTGATTATGATATAAGTACATAAAAATTTGAAATATAGCAAATATTTTAGGAGGAGCCTGTCACCAAGGGCTCCTTCTATCATTTTTAGGGTTGCAAAGGAGGAGGCTTTTTAAGGCTCCTCCCCTTTATGTCTATTTGTAATTAATTCGAACCCGCTATTAGAATGCCGGCTTCTATAGTGGGGAGTCATATCTAACATACTGATTGTAACTATTTCCTAATAATATTTACTTAGGGAATTTAGTTTCAACTAAATTACAACAATAACGTCTATACTAAGAGGAGGGCTTGCTTTGCTGTACTAACAGAGAAGATTATCCAACAATAAACATATTAACTAAAGGAGGATTCAAAATGGAAATTAGTCAATCCACAATTGCTATAAGTGTTTTTTTGGTAGCATATGGATTAATTATCTCTGAGAAAATTCATCGTACTGTTGTTGCCTTGGCAGGAGCAGTGTTGGTTGTCATGTTAGGAGTTATAAGTCAGGAACAAGCCATTCATCATGTTGATTTTAATACCCTAGGGCTCTTAATTGGGATGATGGTTATTGTTGCTATTACCGGTGAAACCGGGCTGTTTAGTTATTTGGCTATTTGGGCAGCTAAAAAGGTAGACGGTCATCCATTAAAGTTATTGATTGTCTTAAGTGTAATTACGGCATTATGTTCATCTTTACTGGATAATGTTACTACCGTGCTTTTGATGGTTCCGGTAACGTTGAGTATTACTAAGCAGTTACAGGTTAATCCCATACCGTTTCTGATTTCGCAAATTATTGCTTCCAATGTTGGCGGTACTGCGACTTTGATTGGTGACCCGCCCAACATCATGATCGGCAGTGCGGTAAAAGAACTGGACTTCCTCGCATTTATTAACAATCTTGCCGGTATTTCTATGGTTATTCTTGCAGTCAATGTGGCCATACTGGCATTTATTTACCGCAAAGCGATTACGACTACTCCAGAGTTGAGAGAAAAGATTAGAAATCTTAATCCTGATGAGCAAATTACCAATCCGAAATTGCTTAAGATTTGTCTAGCTGTGATGGCTGTTACTTTGACGCTGTTTTTCCTCCATCAGCAACTGCATATGGAATCGGCCACTGTGGCTATTTTTGGTGCTGTAGTATTGCTGATGGCTGCAAGGAAAAATTCTGACCATGATTTGGAAAAGATTTTCCACAAAGTTGAATGGGTAGCTCTGCTATTTTTTGTCGGTTTGTTTATCTTGGTCGGCGGTCTTGTGGAAACAGGTGTAATTTCTTTATTGGCCCAGAAGTCAATGGAACTGACTGCTGGAAATACCACAACCACTGCAGTGCTGATTCTTTGGCTCAGTGCTATTGCTTCGGCGTTTGTTGACAATATCCCCTTTGTTGCTACGATGATTCCGTTAATTAAAGATATGGGAGCTTTGGGTATCACTAACCTGGACCCGCTGTGGTGGAGCTTAGCTCTGGGAGCTTGTTTGGGCGGTAACGGAACACTTATTGGTGCTAGCGCCAATGTTATTGTAGCTGGACTGGCAGCCCAGGCAGGGTATCCGATATCTTTCGTTAAGTTCTTCAAAATTGCTTTTCCGCTTACCATGTTGTCAATATTGATTTCCAACATTTATATTTATCTGCGGTATCTGATGTAATGGATTGGTGCCAATAATGGCATAATCGGATTTTATGCTCTAACGAGCCAGCTTTAAAGCGTACAAGTTAACTATGTGCTGACTGACGTCCTTCTAGGCTACTATTTGCGGTAGTTACAGTAGGGACGTCTTTTTTATATAAACTTTAATCAGGTCATGATGATGTTTTCCGCCAGGAAATATTTTGCCTGGTTATGTGCAACAATAGTACAGATAATGCTAGTTAACAGGTTAGGGTTATGCAGTTGTCAGTTGAAATACTAACAATCTTATATTATAATTAAGTTGTTTGGCAAAAAGTGATAAATTTAATACTGGCTAGTTTACTAATAGGAGGCGAAAAAAGTGAATGCTGGTTCTCGCCTGGAGGTTGATCTTGATAAAATAAAGTACAATACGACTAAAGTTGTTGAACTTTGCCATCGTAATGGAATCGAAGTGCTGGGAGTTACCAAAGGATTTAGTGCCATTCCAGAAATTGTGACC
>NZ_JBYKYF010000160.1:0-7048 GCF_057736855.1 Sporomusa sp. | reverse complement strand
CCACCTGTTGAGCGGAAAGGTCTTCACCAAACAGTTCTTTTATCCTGTTTTTGGCTGCTGCCCCTAAAACCACCTTATCGAAAGCTGGTTTTTCCAAAACTTCTGCCATTTCCGCTTTGCTCAAAAAACCGCTGAATAGTATTTTCATGTTTTGCCCTCACTTTCTACTAGTTCTTTTAATTTTTCCACTATGGTATTGATTCGGTCAAATTTCATTTTAAAACTTACCCGGTTGGCAATCAGTCTGGCAGTTGCCGGATGAATCTGCGCGACTTCGACCAAATTATTCTCTTTAAGTGTCCGACCGGTTTCTACCAAATCGACAATAATTTCTGCCAGCCCAACCATGGGTGCTAACTCTATCGACCCATTCAGTTTAATAATTTCCATCTGAATACCAATACTATGAAAAAACCTCTCTGCCACTCGGGGATATTTGGTAGCCACCCGCATATGGGCATAATCAGTCAGCTTTTCCTGTTTAAGAGCCTGCGGCACTGCTACCATCATCCGGCAGAAACCAAATTTTAAATCCAATAGCTCGTAAACATCTTTGCTTTCTTCTAACAGTACGTCTTTGCCAATAATGCCAATATCGGCTGCACCATATTCTACATAAGTTGGCAAATCAGCCGTCTTAGTGATAATAAACCGAATCTTTTTGGCTTCATTGGTAATCACCAATTTTCGTGAGTTCTCACTAAGGCCATCGGCGCTATAGCCTATGTTAGCCAACATAGTTGCAGAGCGATCAAATAACTTTCCTTTGGGAAGAGCAATCGTTAGGTAATCCATATCTTTTGAGGTCATGTCATGCCTCCCATTATTCTTTAGTTATTTAAAGTATTAACGTAATAATATTAACATGATATTATTTAGAGGTCAATACTTTGGTAACCAGTATGATTTCCAGGTATCAACCAATCTTTACAGACAAGTAGGAAAACTAACTGCATATGTAGAAGTATTTGGCAGGATACTAACCGTAATGCCATAAGGAGGTTCTTTATGTCTGTAATGAATATTGTCGTGCTCAATCAACTTGCTGACCGCCATCGTGAGCTTATTCTGGCAGCAGAGCCGAATATTAATATAAATATAATTGTTACTGATGAGGCTAATGCTCTCGAACATATGCCTTCCTGCCATATATTAGTTACCTGGGGCTGGATGGAAACCCGCCATTTGTACCTGGCTGCTCCCCACCTGGAGTGGATTCATGCCCTGAGCGCCGGAGTGGAAAACCTGCTGTTTCCGGAAATACAAGCATCAGACACCATCCTTACAAATGCGAAAGGAATCCATGGTATCCCAGTATCCGAGCATGTGCTAGCCATGATGCTGGCCTTCAGCCGGGGACTTACTGTCAGTTTCCGTCAGCAAAATGCCCGTGAATGGAAACGCATGCCAACTAATGAATTACATGAACATACCCTTGCCATTGTTGGTTTAGGGTCCATCGGACGTGAGATTGCCAAAAAGGCCAAAGCATTAGGAATGACCGTACTTGCCAGTAAACAGGAAGTCACCACCGAGTTATTTGTAGACAAACTTTATCCGCCTGATGATGATAGCCTGTTAGAAATGCTGTCCAAGGCCGATTATGTAGTTGTCGCTCTGCCGCTGACTGAAAATACAAAAAATAAAATTAAGTTACACCACTTTTCAGCCATGAAACCCTCAGCCTATTTCTTTAATATTGCCAGAGGAGCTATTGTCAACGAAGCTGACCTAATCACTGCGTTAGAGCAAAACCTCATTGCCGGCGCAGGCCTAGATGTCTTTGCCTGTGAACCGCTGCCTGAAAGTAGTCCATTATGGAACATGCCCAATGTAATCATTACTCCTCACGTGGCAGCTTTGTCACCATCCTATCTTGACCGCGCCATAAAGCTGTTTGCCGACAATCTTACCCGCTTTATCCAGGGTCGTGACATGCTAAACGTGGTCGATAAGATAAAAGGCTATTAACTAAGTATTAGTTAAGGCTATCAGCCGTTCTGAGAAGCCTAAGTTCCGGCAGGTCACCATCTGATGGTGCCTCATGATGTCTGGCTATAATCTCGGTTATCTGACTGCCAATCCCGGCAGCCTTCAGCATCGCTGCTCCTCGGGCAGCATGATGATAGTAAATATATATAGCATGCCTGAGATTGGCTATCTTGCCGCCCCGCCCTAGCCGCCCCCAACGTCTGGCCCAGCATGGTATCAAGGTATCCAAAATTACAGTAATGATTTTGTCAGCAGTACTAACATCACCTTTAACTTTGCCGATATCGTGAAGGAGCGCACATTTTAGCAACAAGGTTTGATCAACTTCCTTATTGCCAGCGGCAAGCTCACGCGCCGTATATGCTACATTCAAAGCATGCCGCTGGTCAGGGAGATTCATCTGCCAAAAGAAGCGGGCTTCTTTCTGGTCTAAATACTGCCTCACAAACTCCCGGTCTGTTTCACTTATACGGGCGGTGAGTGCTGACACTACTTGTTTTATACGTTTACTCAATATATATCAGCTCTTTATAATTTTGCTCGCGGACTACAGATTCCGCTATCGCCCGCGACTCAGCAGCCAGCGCCAGTTCTGCCCGCCGTCCTTGTTGCCGGCACTGCTGGGCCATTTTTATGGCCTGTGTAAGATTGCCTTCATTCCAGGCAATATACACATCTTTTCCTTGTACACTAATATCAAGGCCATGACGTTCTAAAGCTAGTAATACCCGTTCAATACCTAGCGCAAAGCCTGTCGCTGGTTTGGCAACTCCAAATGAAGCCAACATGGTGTCGTAGCGGCCACCACCACATAACGGAAAACCCAATCCCGGCGTATACCCTTCAAATACCATCCCGGTATAATAATCGAAGTCACGTATAATGCCAAGATCAAAATTGACATACTGCTCAACGCCATAGCCTGCCAGAAGCTTGTGAATATCGGCCAAATTATCTAGGGCCGACCGGCTGAGAGGATTGTTAACCAATCGGTACGCTTTATTGAGCATATCCTCCCGTCCGTGCAAGAGCGGAATTTGCTTCAGTAGTTCTTGTGCCGCCGGACTGAGTTCGCTTTGTGCCAGCAATTCGCCAAGCCCCACTAAGTCGCGAGAAACCATAGCTGATTTTATTTGCTGTTGGCGCTCAGGGCTTAACTGGCTCTCTACCATCAAACCGTTGATAAAATCCACTTGACCTATACCGATTTGAAAATTAGTCAAACCGGCTTCTAACATCGCCTCTACCGCCAAAGCTACAATTTCGGCGTCAGCCGCCGGACCAGGTGCACCTAACAGTTCCACACCGGCTTGATAAAACTCGCATTGTCTGCCAGCCTGCGCCTGCTCATGGCGAAAAACATTGGTAATATAAAACAACCGCTGCGGCAGCGGCTTTTCTCTCAGTCTGGTGGCTGCAACCCGGGCAATCGGAGTTGTCATATCTGGTCTGAGTGCCAAAATCCGATTATTTTTATCAAAAAATTTAAATACATGCTGCTGAATGTTGCCGCCTGTACCGACTGCCAATGTTTCCATATATTCAAACGTCGGAGTTACTACTTCATCATAGCCCCAGCGCGAAAACAGTTCGGCAAGCGCCCCCTCGACAAGACGCTTCTGCCTAGCTTCCCGGGGCAGCAAGTCCTTGGTGCCATACGGAATTTGCGGCACATAATTCTGTTTTTTCATGCTAACACTCCATTCCGACTAGTTATCCTCGTTTTTTTCTAGTTTTTCTAGATTAGCTAATACTAATTTATAACCATCTGCGCCATAATAAAGGCAGCGCTTAACCCGGCTGATGGTTGCAGTACTGGCCCCAGTAGCAGCTACAATGTCGTCATAAATGACTCCAGCTTTTAACAGCCGAGCCACTTCCAGCCGCTGAGCCATAGCCTTAAGCTCACCAATTGTGCATACATCCTCAAAAAACTGATAACATTCTTCCTCATTAGTCAGTGATAAAATGCCTCGAAACAGCTGATCAATAAGCGGGTCTTTCAATTTGGGATTTGCTGTCATACTATTACGCCTCCTGTAAATACATCCTTGTGGGTATGTATTCGCTACGTACCCAGCATTTCCTTCTTTAATCCTTTTTATCTTTATTAAGTTAAAATATATTATATATTATACTATTCGTTTCTTATAAATTAATTATTTTTTTATTGACAGTCACATCTATCGGTGATAAGATAACGTCTATAAATTATAATTACATACTATTCATCAAGAGCTGGCTGAGGGAATGGCCCAATGAAGCCGCGGCAACCATCGCTGTTGCGAACGGTGCCAATTCCACAGGATTCTTTCCTGGCAGATGAAGAACTGGACAACAAACCACTTCGGACTGCCGCGGTGGTTTTTATAATTTTGGGAAAGGAGGCTGCTTTTAGCCAGAGCTTCATTTGTTTACCACTACAAAAAGAAAACATTGGAGGAACATATTGTTATGAAGAAAAAGATTACTTTTTTGCTCCTTGCTGCTTTATTAACTGTCTCCACTTTTATTGTCGGCTGCGGTAACAAACAAACTCCTGCCCCTTTAGCCTCAGATAAAATAACAATTAAAGTAGGAGCAACTCCCGTGCCTCATGCCGAAATTCTTGCAGTAGTCAAGCCGATTCTCGAAAAAGAAGGCATCAACCTGGTTGTTGTGGAAATGAGCGATTATGTCCGTCCTAACATGGCGGTTGCGGAAAAAGAGCTTGACGCTAACTTCTTCCAGCACATTCCCTATTTGAACAAATTCAGCGCTGAGCGCAAACTGGACCTGACCTATACTGCTGCTGTACATATTGAACCTATGGGCATTTACTCTAAAAAAGTAAAAAACCTCAATGACCTGCAAACTGGGGCAGAAATTGGTATCCCTAACGACCCCACTAATGGTGGACGCGCGTTAGCGCTTTTAGAAAAAGCTGGTGTGATTACCCTTAAAGAAGGCGTTGGTGTAAATGCGACCATTAGCGACATTACTGCCAATCCGAAAAAAGTAAAAATTCGTGAACTGGAAGCCGCCCAATTGCCACGTTCACTGGATGATCTTGCCTTAGCGGTCATCAACACCAACTATGCACTGGAAGCCAAACTGGTCCCAAGCAAAGACGCTTTGTTTATTGAACAAAAGGATTCTCCCTATGCTAATATCCTTACTGTCCGCAAAGGCGATGAAAATCGCCCTGAAATCCAAAAATTAACCAAAGCTTTAACTTCTGAAGAAGTTAAAAAATTTATCAATGAAAAATATCAAGGTGCCATTGTTCCGGCGTTTTAGTATGCAAAAAAGAGTCTGTTTTCCAGACTCTTTTTTTGCACTCAGCAAAATGCTAATCGTATTTCTCATTGGTGATTTGGTGATAATGCTACAGCATGTCTTCCCTTCAAGAGAATAGTGTTTATCGGTTAGCTATACCGTACATAAAAATGTCAGCAATGCTATTGGCGGTTTGATCAATAGAATCATCCTGTTCGCCAACAAACCCTTGAAACACCATCATAACAATAACACTAAATAAACCATGAGCAGCTTTATGCACATCACAGTTGCGAAAAGCACCTTGTTCAATTCCTTCTTGCAAGATCTTCTGCAAAATCCCGATGGTATATGCAAATCGTTCCCGGTATTTTTCTCGCTCTGCCTCGGTAAAGTTTGACGGCTCCTCATGTCCTAACCCGCGCATTTCATGCATCAATACCCGCCACAAATCAGCATTTTGCACATAAAACTCTAAAAAAACCCTTATGGCTTTCTTAATTTTTTCAACCGCTGGTTCAGCAAGAGCGGCAATGACCTCAAGTTCAGCCTCAAAACCGGCACTACGTTCTTTGATTAAGGTATAAAAGAGTTGTTCCTTATTAACAAAATAGTTATATACTGTACCTTTGCCAGTATCGGCTAAAGCAATAATCTCGTCTACGGTGGCACGATGATAGCCTTTGCGGGAAAAGACAGTGTAGGCAGCATCAAGTATCTGTTGGCGTTTCATAAGTTTCCTCCTATTGCCAAGTTAGCTTGGAAATGATGAACACTACCATTCCGATGGCTATCGCTGATTTGAATATCATTCCCAAGGCCTGGCCAATCATAATACTCTTAGCAACCCGGCTAGCTCTCTCCCTGCTGCCAGTAACAGCATACTCCGCTACATAACCGGCGACAAAAGACCCAGCAACTGCTCCGGCAATGGAACCAAGTCCTGGTATAACACCGGTACCAAGAATACCACCGGCAATCCCACCAATAAATGCAGACACGATGGCCACACGGGATGCATTTTCTTTTTTTGCCCCCAGCGCTCCTGCTAAAAACTCAACCAATTCGCCTGTCAGCAATGCTCCAAAAAGCAATAAGAGTACCGTGCTGCTCATATGAGTAAAGCCTTCCATGTAGCCATAACCCAGTGCTGTAAATAATATAAGCCAATTACCAGGTAAACCAATTACCGTCATACCAATACCAACTACGCTTATTATTATTACCAGTAAATTCATGACGGTTAACCCTGCATCCAACATATGCACTCCTTTGAGATAGGTATGCCAGCTATCTGTCACAATCCGCGCATCAATCTTGGCTTAGCCTTACTTGCGGTTAATCGCCCGGTGGGCAATATCTTTTCGATACTGCATCCCCGCAAAATTGATTTTAGATACAGCGTGATACACTTTCTCTACCGCAGCGCGAATATTACCCGCAACCGCAGTTACGCCAAGCACCCGGCCGCCTGTTGTCACAATACGGTTGTCCTGTCTGCCTGTACCAGCGTGAAAGACCAGCGCACCCTCGGCTTCCGCCTCAGCAATGCCGGTTATTTCATTGCCTTTTTCATAAGCACCCGGATAACCTTTTGCTGCCAGCACAACGCAAACAGCCGCTTCTTGTTTCCAGTGGATGGCGATATTCGCTAACCGCTCCTCAGTACACGCCTCCATAATATCCACCAAATCACTATCCAGCAGCGGCAATACCACCTGAGTTTCTGGATCACCAAATCTGGCATTAAATTCAATGACTTTTGGCCCTTGGGCAGTAATCATTAAGCCAGCATATA
>NZ_JBYKYF010000159.1:0-7107 GCF_057736855.1 Sporomusa sp. | reverse complement strand
TGAGGTTACCAGCTAAATACGCATATATTTTGACGCTCGTTTTGCGAGTGTCTATCTAGATATGGTTTTTTTGGCCTTTTTCTAGGGGGTTTTCACGATAAAATTTTCTGTGGTCTCGGTTGTAATTTATCCTGTTCCTTAAATTTTGATGTATTTAGCTTGTTTCATTGATGTGATTTCTGCACTTTGCTGGTCACTCCGAAACTGTTTATTTAAAACCACATTAATCATAAAACTGAGCACTGCGCAATACGCCCCTAACTCTCCCAGCTCTTCGAAAAGTTCTGCTCTGACCCCAAACAGGTCACCGCAATAGCGCTCAATGATATTGGCAGAAATTGCGGCAACAATGAAGATAATGCTATCTAACACTGGTAGAGTGCCTTGTTTGAGCCACAGTACCAGTTCTTTGTGCAACCCTTTGGCGAAGAAATATCCGAAAGCGCTAATGAGGATCACGGCGATGGTTGGGTAAACATAGGGTCCGAACCAGATATCTTTTAGTCGTAAAAAACCGCCAGTGCTATTAGGATAGAATATCCGGCCCCAGCTTAGTTCTCTGGCAATGCCAATCAGCCAGAAGACAGATGTAAAGGCAAATAGTTTACGGCGGACTGAGGATAAACCGGTTTGAAATAATGCGCTCAATGATACTAGGGCGACAATACTCAGTACGATGACCTGCAGCCATTCTATTGGCCCATTTTCATGCCCATATTCTGGCGGCAGCAGACAACCACAGATGATAGAAAATAGTAGCACAGCTAAAGTAAGTCAGGTTGGCGGTGTGATCCAACGCATGCGTTGTATAATCATATTCAAAACAATTCCCTCCATGGTAGTAGCAATACAACAATATAATAATACCTGTTTCGAACTAACTTAACAAGCATGGAATTTTTCACATATTTTAGTGCTGTATGGACAACTATGTTGTTTATATGATTAATATGGTATAATAAGTCTATAATTTTCCAGTTTTACAAATAGCAAAAGGAGGCCGATCTTTAATGAAACTAGTAATTCTCGCAGGGGGTGGCGGTACGCGCCTGTTTCCCTTATCTCGCACCTGCTTACCTAAGCAATTTTTAAAACTGGGGGATTCTGACTCACTCTTAACGCAGACGGTAAAGCGTTTTCAGCCTTTGCTGAAACCGTCAGATATTGTTGTTGTAACCAACAAAGAATATATTCATCATGTTAAGACCGAACTGGCGGCTTGCGGGGCAAGCAGTGCTCATATCCTACTCGAGCCTGTAGCCCGTAATACGGCACCTGCAATAGCACTGGCGGCGAAATTTTGCGAAGCTGAGCTGGGGGTAACAGACGATGAAGTGCTATTCGTAACCCCAGCAGACCATATCATTCATCCTATGGATATTTTCTGCAAAAATGTCCGGCAAGCCGTTGAACTGGCTGCGCAGGAAAAAGTAGTAACTTTTGGTATCAAACCGGATAAACCTGAGACCGGGTACGGCTATATTCAGGCAGGCGAAGCGTTTGGACCAGGCTATACGGTAGCTTCTTTCCGGGAAAAACCAAATAAGGAAACGGCTGAAAAGTATCTGGCTTCAGGCAATTATTATTGGAATTCCGGTATGTTTGCCTTTACTGTCGGGTGCATTATGGATGAGCTTTGCAAACATGCACCAGACATTTATCAGCTAGTATCAGCCCCATTAACCGAAGTCATTGAACATTTTGCAGCTATGCCCAACATTTCGATTGACTATGCTGTAGCTGAAAAATCCGCGCGGGTGGTTATGATCCCGCTTACTGCCTACTGGAATGATATTGGCTCCTGGGATGCTATCTATGATGTTCTGGAAAAGGATCACTCCGGCAATGCCATTAAGGGAGATTGTTTGCCAATTAATTGCTCCCATACGCTGATGCTGGGACGCAACCGTCTGATTGCCGGCATTGGCTTGGAAGATGTGCTGGTGGTAGAAACCGATGACGTGATTGTGGTTGCCAAACGGGGTGAGTCCCAGAAGGTCAAGGATGTAGTTACCGAGCTAAAGGCTCGCGGACGGCGTGAGGTGGACGAACATACCACCATGTACCGGCCTTGGGGTAGTTACACGGTACTGGGGGAAGGACCCGGCTACAAACTGAAAAAAATTGTCGTTATGCCTGGGCAGCAGCTGAGTCTGCAACTGCATTATCACCGCAGTGAACACTGGATTGTTATCGGTGGTACGGCCAAGGTGACGATCGGTGACCGGGAGCAGATGGTGCATGTCAATGAAAGTGTATATATTCCGCCTTCTACTAAGCATCGCTTAGTCAACCCGGGCAAAATACCGCTGGAGATTATTGAGGTACAAAACGGCAGTTATCTTGAAGAAGACGATATTGTCCGGTTTGATGATGTGTACGGGCGGGCATAATAACCAGGAAAATGATACTGGATACTTTTGGTTACATGGGAATATTTTTGTTGGATGGAGTATATAATATACGGCTGCTAATTAGAGGAGGGCGTGATTAAGATGGAAATTAAACGAGATGCTTTTAAAGCTTATGATATTCGCGGCAAGGTTCCGGAAGAATTAAATGAGGAGCTGGCATACCGTATCGGTCGTGCCTTCGTCAAAATTGTTAAGGCCAAAAAGGTAGCCGTCGGCAATGATATTCGTCTGTCAGGGCCTGCGCTTAAACAAGCATTGATGAAAGGTCTTACAGAGGCCGGTTGTGACGTGATTGATATTGGCATGTGCGGTACAGAACAGATTTATTTTGCCACTGCACATTTGAAGCTGGATGGCGGCATCATGGTGACTGCCAGCCATAATCCGAAGGAGTATAATGGGATGAAGCTGGTGCGGTCAGAATCCAGGCCCATCAGTAGTGACAGTGGACTTAAGGAAATCGAGGAGCTGGTGGTGACTGGTGACTTTGCGCCGGTAAAGGATGTGACTCCTGGCACTATTACGCAGGTGGATATTATGCCCGACTATGTTAAGCATTTGCTGACCTATGTGGATAAGGCAGTCCTTAAACCGCTGAAGGTGGTTGTGAATGCCGGCAATGGTGCCGCAGGTGCGGTCATTGATGCCTTAGAGCCTGAACTTCCCTTTACTTTTATCAAAGTCAACCATAACCCGGACGGTAATTTTCCCAATGGTGTACCCAATCCTTTACTAACAGAAAACCGGGAAGCAACGGCTAAAGTGGTGCGCGAACACCAGGCCGATGTTGGTATTGCCTGGGATGGCGATTTTGACCGGTGCTTTTTGTTTGATGAGCAGGGCAACTTTGTTGAGGGCTATTATCTAGTCGGCTTTTTGGCCCAAGCCTTTCTCAGACGGTATCCTGGGGCAAAAATTATTTATGATCCTCGCTTAACTTGGAATACTATTGAAGTAGTAGAAAAAGCAGGCGGTATACCTGTATTGTCCAAGAGCGGTCATGCCTTTATCAAAGAGCGGATGCGCAAAGAAGATGCCGTGTATGGCGGGGAAATGTCAGCCCACCACTATTTTAAAGAATTTTCTTACTGTGACAGTGGGATGATTCCGTGGCTGTTAGTATTGGAAATTATGTGCCGCGAAGGCAGGCCCTTATCGCAGCTTATGGAGGAACGGGTAGCTTGTTACCCAGTGAGTGGTGAGATTAATAGCACGGTGGCTGATGCTAAGGCAGTTATCGAGAAAATCGAAGCGAAATATGCACCGGGAGCGCTGAAGATTGAGAAGGTCGATGGCTTGAGCATTGAGTATGAAAATTGGCGGTTTAATGTCCGGATGTCAAATACTGAGCCGGTCTTGCGCTTAAATGTGGAGTCACGCTGTGATGTCAAGCTGATGGAAGAGAAGACTAAAGAATTATTGGCACTCATTCGTGCCTAGAAAGGACAAAATAATATGCCGAAAAATCATCAAAAAATAAAAAAGGCGGTTATTCCTGCGGCTGGTCTTGGTACCCGGTTTTTACCGGCTACCAAGGCGCAGCCGAAAGAGATGCTGCCGATTGTAGATAAGCCAGCTATTCAGTTTATTATTGAGGAAGCCATTCAATCCGGGATTGAGGAAATCCTCATTATTACGGGGCGAAATAAACGGGCGATTGAGGATCATTTTGACCGGGCGGTGGAACTTGAGCTTACTTTAAAGGCGCAGGGCAAATATGACCTCTTAGGCTTGGTGGAAGAACTATCCGAGGTATCCATCCACTATATTCGGCAAAAAGAGGCCAAAGGACTGGGGCATGCGGTATTATGCGCCAAGCAGTTTGTCGGCAATGAACCATTTGCCGTGCTGCTGGGTGATGATATTATTGATGCCAATGTACCTTGTTTACGTCAACTGATGGATGCCTATGAAGACTATCATGGCAGCATTCTGGGGGTACAGGAAGTGCCCAAGGACAAGGTATCCAGCTATGGTATTGTGAAACCCGAACCCGTCAAGGATAATGTCTGGCGGGCCATCGACTTAATCGAAAAGCCGCCAATCGCGGAAGCTCCGTCACAGCTTGCTGTTTTGGGACGGTATATTATTGAACCGGAGATTTTTTACCTATTGGAAGATACGCCGCCAGGCCGGGGCGGTGAGATACAACTGACAGATGCGCTGCGCCGGTTGGCTGCTTTTAAACCGGTATATGCTTACAACTTTGAGGGGCGGCGCTATGATATTGGGGATAAGCAGGGCTATCTGGAAGCCACGGTTGAGTATGCCCTGAAGCGCCCTGATCTTAGGGAGAAATTTTTACGCTATCTGCTGAAAACGATAGGACCTTTGGGAACCGAGTATGCTGCAGCAACAGAGAATCAAGACTAAGAGACATGTTACTCACCGGACTAGAATGAGTTTGGCAAAAGGGTAAGCAAGGAGGGATTGTTTTGGAAGGATTACATGGACGGCTGGATCTGGCTGAACAGGCTTGCCGACCAACAATACTGGTTTTGCCGTCAGGCTTTGTCTTTGATTATACGAACCTTTACGGTCAAGGACTGGTGACGCAAAGTGATGTTGACGAGATCGGTGAACGCCTAAAGGCTGCCCACAAGGCCATGGAGCATATGCGTACGACTGGCGAAATCCGCGGCCACTTATCAAAAGACGGTACTCCGGAGAAGGTGTTATTCAGCCAACTGCCCTATGTGCAGCCAGGTAATCTAAATAATCCTGCTTCTATTGCCAGACTTAAGCAGTTTGGTCAGTCACTTAGAAATAAAGTTGATGCAGTCATCTCTTTTGGTATTGGCGGGTCTTATCTAGGGAATAAGGTATTGTTTGATGTTCACTGCGGTGAATTCTGGAACAGCAAAAGTACTGCAGAACGGCGAGGATATCCGAAACTGTATTTTAGCGGCAATAATATGGACCCGCGCCGGACGGTGGAGCTTATTGAGCAGATTAAGTATGAGGCCAGGGATAAGGCCAAGCACGCCGGGGCACGAGGCGACGGAGTTTACCGTGTGATGCTCATCGTAATCTCAAAATCGGGTTCTACTCTTGATACTATGTCGACTTTTATGGCGGTGTATGATGCTCTTATTCAAGCGGCACCGGCCATTGAGGTGCAGGTAGTGGCTGTTACCGACCAGGCCGAGGGGCCAGGCGAAACCCTGCTGCATAAACTAGCTACCGAGCAGGGCTGGCCAATGTTTAGTGTACCCGACGGTGTGGGGGGACGATTTAGTATTTTTTCTGAAGTGGGACTGGTTACGGGTGTCTGTATCGGGTTTGACATTGATGCTTTTTTAGCTGGGGCACGGGCCATGGACGAGAGCTGTCAAAATGAAGATATTTGGCACAATCCGGCCATGCTGAATGCGGCACTTAAATATCTGGCTGCCGAAAAATATGGGCGGGATATTGAGGTGTTTATGCCGTATGCGGATAATCTCAAGTCGGTTGCTGAATGGTATATTCAGCTTTTGGCCGAATCGTTGGGCAAGCGGACCAATCGGGCAGGCCTTGAAGTATTCTATGGTCGGACACCGATTGTGGCTGTAGGCACTACCGATATGCATGCGCAGACACAGCTTCATCAGGATGGTAAGCAGGATAAAGTAGTGCAGTTTGTTAAAATCGCTTCTTGGGAACATGACCCGGTGATACCGGATGTTTTCCCGTCAGCCGATAAGTTATCCGAGATTTCTGGTATACCGCTCAGTCAGGCACTTGACGCTGCCCTGCAGGCTAATGCTGCTGCCCTGATAAGTGATGGCCGGTTTAATGCTACGTTTGTGCTGCCGGCGATGACGGCCTATCATTTGGGTGAATTGTTATATCTGTTAGCGCTGTCGGTGGCGTATGAAGGCGAGCTGGCGGATGTTGATGCTTTTAACCAGCCAGGGGTTGAGGCTTATAAACGATTGCTGGGTCCCATGCTGAAAAAACATTCTTCTTCAAAGTCCGACGCAGGAAAATAGCAAAATAAGTCGAAGGAAAAGTAGAATGTGTACCCAGTAGGAGGTGGCATTATTGCCAATCAAAATTGTAATTGCTGACGATCATGCACTGCTTCGACAAGGAATAAAAAATGTGCTGTCTTTAGAATCGGATTTTGAAGTGGTTGGCGAGGCGGCTGACGGCGATGAGGCTATCAGTCAGGTAGAAAGCCTTAATCCAGATATTCTTTTGCTTGATGTGAATATGCCACGGATGAATGGATTGGAAGTAACCAGACGGTTAAGAGCTGCTAATGCGGCAGTAAAAGTAATTATTCTTACCATTCATGATGATGAAAGTTATGTCATTGAAGTGATTAAATCAGGGGCAAGCGGCTATCTCTTAAAAGACATTGAGCCGGGTATGCTGGTTAAGGCGATCCGGCTGGTCGCTGAAGGTCAGTCTTTTATCTACCCTACGCTGGCTAAACGCTTATTTAGCGAATTTGCGCGTCAGGAAGATAAACGGAATGGAGCTATAGCCATGATGGAACGACCTAAGGAAGAACGGCTGACATACCGTGAAATAGAAGTGCTGCAATTGGTCGGTCAGGGCATGAATAATCAAGAAATAGCGCAAAAGTTATTTTTGAGTGAAAAGACAGTCAAAAATCATTTGACCAATATTTTTCGCAAGATTAATGTTGTTGACCGGACACAGGCTGTGTTGTATGCCATCAAGAATAAAATTATAGTATTGG
>NZ_JBYKYF010000158.1:0-7118 GCF_057736855.1 Sporomusa sp. | reverse complement strand
TATCCCCTGCTCCACTACACTTTATGCTTTACCCCAACATTTGACAAAGAACCGATTTAGTAACAACCAATATAGGAAAACACCTCTTGGCGTAAGCGTTACTTACACCAAGAGGTGTTTCGCTGTGTATTAGATCTTGATATCAATAATGGCCGATACTCCAACACCCTGTACCCGGCTAAATTTGGTAGGATTGGTGCTGTCACCGGGAATCAATGCTTTAACCCTAAACGTATTGCCATTGAAATTCCCTTCCAATTGCATTACGGCTTCGGTTTTATCAACCAATTCCTGTGCACCAGTAACCTGGGCTGCTCCTATGTACCCTTTGCTGCCAACCGAAATTATAGGAACCACTTTTGTCGCATAATTAGTCCCTGCATTATGCTTAAAAGTCAGCTTGTTGATAAAATCATTAAGTGGTGATGAAAATTTATCTACAAGGAGACCTATGCCACCCACTTTTAAAACATCACCCAAACCAAACGCCTGCGTTACCGGAATCGCAGTGGCAGTCAGCAAGCAAATAAATAACAAACCCGTAATCAACTTTCTTTTCACGTTACAGTTCCTCCTACAAAATTAGTGTTTCTACTATTAATTATACGCTGACTGACTGAGTAGTCAAGCCATGTGAGAATAAGAAAAACCTATGTATTTTGTATCATGGTCCTACATTGCAACTTTGGAAAAACTCTCAATCAGCCTCTTGTGTCTGGCAGCTTGATTGATAATTTTTTTGTTTTTATCATAATAATAATCACAGGCTAAACAGTGATCCCAGAGGCCATCGAGCACCGTACAAACAAAATTCAAGAAGCCGCTTTGTCGGTCATCCAAATCTAAAAACCAAGGTATAAACAAAGAAGAGTTATAATTGCCAATGCAAATTATAACTCTTCTTTGTTTGATATGACTATTACCTGAGAGCGGATTATATCAAGTAACCGTTCGATTAATCGATTATAGCAAGCCATAAGCTTCCATTTCAGCACGCAGCAAGGCTAAGTTATTCTCACTTAACTCGGTTAACGGCATACGGCATGGGCCGGCATCAAAACCCAGTAGATTTACGGCTGCTTTGACAGGAATGGGGTTTACTTCCGTAAATAATGCTTTTATAAGATTTAGTGTTTTTAGTTGCAATTTAGTGGCGCCCTTAATATCACCTTCAAAAAACTTTGCAACCATATTATGTGTATCCTGCGGAATAATATTAGCCATAACCGAAATAACGCCTCTACCACCTAGCGATAGGATCGGCAAGATCATATTATCATCACCGGAATATACAGAAAAATCTTCCCCACATAAATTAATCACGTCACCAACCTGTCCAAGGTTACATTCCTTGACAGCAATAATATTGTCAATTTCCGCTAAAGCTTTGATGGTTTCAGGATTTATGTTCAAATTGGTTCTGCTAGGTACATTGTACAAAATGACGGGTATTTTAACACTCTCAGCTATGGCTTTAAAATGTTGATACAACCCTTTTTGCGTAGTTTTGTTATAGTATGGGGTTACTGACAATAGTCCGTCAGCACCAACTGCTTCGGCTGCCTTTGATAATTCAATGGCATGACGGGTATCATTACTTCCAGCACCAGCAATAACCGGTACGCGCTTATTGGTTATTTCTACTGCAAATTTAATCACGGCAATATGCTCATCATCCGGCATGGTTGATGCTTCACCAGTAGTTCCGCAAATTACAATGGCATCCGTACCGGCTTGAATTTGGAACTCAATCAATTTTTCTAATGTTGAATAATTGACGCCATTGTCCGTAAATGGAGTTACAATCGCGACTGCCGATCCGACAAATAATGGTTTTCTCACAAAAATGACCACCTTTAAATAAATTGGTATGTCAAGGTATATATTGTAATTATATCCTATTAGGCGGCTAATTTCTATAGATATGAGCTTATCTTTCATATTTTATTGTTACATTGATATGCAAATTATAAAATTGGTTATAAAACAATAAACAAAAGAGGTATCTGTAACAGATACCTCTGTATTCTACATGTGTTTATCCCGCTAAAACTTGGTTATCTACCTAACTCAATGATATTTTTAACAAGTGCTTTGCATCTGCCGCAATCCGTGCCTGCGCCTGTAATTTCGGCAACTTTTTCTACTGTATCGGCGCCATTCTTAACCGCATCAACCACTGCTTTCAGCGAAACATTCAGACAGCCGCATACCGAAGTAAGAATCTTCTCAAGCTCATTTTTGCAGCCTTCACAACTACCACAAACTCCTGCCATTGCCTTTACTTCTTCGACCGTGCGGGCACCAGCACACATTGCCTTTCTAATGCTGCTGTAATCCACATGATTTACAGTACAGATGGTTCGGTTTCCAGCCAATCTTACCAACTCCTTTTCGATTTCACTGCACCTTTATACCAAAAGTATTCTCATAGCTGATTAGCCATCCACCATGTTAGCGTTAGATCAAACTCCTATCATTTCGGCAGTAATTATTCCAACGCAATGAGTGGAGATAGCTTTTCCTATAATTATACCATTACTTACACCAGCGCTTATAACCTCTGACTTCAATATCAAACTTCTCTAAAATTTTACCAATCATGTGTTTGTTCATATCTTTTATATCCACAGGATTATTATAATAGGTAAGCATTGGCGGCATAACCAATACTCCTAATTCAGCCAATGCCAGCATATTTTTTAGGTGAATTGCGCTCAGAGGACACTCTCGAGGGGCTACTATCAATCTTCGTTGCTCCTTAATAGTAACATCGGCAGCTCTAAGCAGCAGATTATCAGCATACCCGCAGGCAATACCAGCCACGGTCTTCATGCTGCAAGGAAGAATAATCATGCCCTCAGTCTTAAAAGTACCGCTGGCTATACTAGCACCAATGTTATGGATATCATAAACCTTGTCAGCCAGCTCCATTACCTCAGCAATAGTATAATCTGTCTCCTGCAGTATAGTAGCCTCAGCACCTTTGGAAATTACAAGATGAGTTTCATAGTCTAGATTCTCCTTAAGTATTTGTAATAATTCTATCCCTAATATGGCTCCACTAGCTCCGCTCATTCCGACTACTAGTCTTTTTTTTATTTTTCCTACCATTTTGCCTATTCTCCGCCTTTTAGTTTTCATACGTAATCAAGCCGACAATAAAATCTCCGGGACACATTGCGACAATCTCTTGAACTTATTTGTATTATAAACATTGGCGAAACACCTGTCCATACAAAGTAACAACGTAAACTACCCTCTGATACAAAAAGGTAACGACCCCCAACCCGGATATTTTAGGGGAAGGGCCGTTACCCGCGACGATCTCAGCTACATTCGTTCCGGCGAGAATCCAGTTATCCATTATAAATGAAATTTGGCAAGTGCAATTTGCATTTTTTCCGCAAGCTGAGCAAGTGATTGACTGGCAGAAGCGATTTCTTCCATAGAAGCCGTTTGCTCCTCAGTTGCGGCTGATATTGTCCCTGTTTCTGTAGCCGTATTTTGAGCAAGTGTTTCTACCTTTTGCATCGATGTTACTACTTCCTGACTGCCTCGGGCAACCTGCTGCACCGCAGCCGATACGTCGTTCACGGCTAATGAAACTTGATTGACCATTACGGAAATTTCCCGGAAGGCCTTTTCTGCAGAAGCAACCAAGTTAGTACCAAGTTTAACTTCGCCAGTACCTGTTTCCATTGCTTTTACGGCATGATGGGTATCGGTCTGAATTTCCTGAATGAGTTCAGCAATTTGTTTAGCCGCTTCCTGTGATTGTTCAGCTAATTTCCGGACTTCTTCGGCAACAACAGCAAATCCCCGTCCTTGCTCTCCGGCTCTGGCAGCCTCGATCGCCGCGTTGAGTGCCAACAAATTGGTCTGTCCGGCTATTCCGGCGATAGTATCGATAATCTGTCCGATCTCCTGGGAACGCTCACCCAGCTTACTGACCACTGCTGCAGAATCAGTAACTGTTTTTTCGATATTGTTCATCTGCTGAATAGCAGAATAGACAGCCTGTTCACCGTCCTTAGCTGCTGTCGCGGTTTTTCCGGACACTAAGGCTACATCTTTCATGTTATCCGTAATTTGTTTAATATGAAGCGACATTTCTTCAATCGCATTAGACGAATCTTTAATCACCTGCACCTGGTTCTCAGTAGCACGAGCCATACCGGTAGTGGCAGCTGCCACTTGCGAGGCAGCAAGGGCTGTTTGTTCTGACGTAGCGGTAAGTTCTTGGCTTGCGGCAGCCACCTGATTAGAAGAATCGGCTACTTTGCGGATAAGCTCCCGTAAACTGGCTTTCATTTCATTTACCGACATCGCTAAAGTTCCTGTTTCATCCTTAGCCATAATGGGTAAATCTGCAATTCCTAGATTCCCGGTTGCAATCTGCCGTACCCCTTCGGCCGCCGTCACAATTGGCTCTGAGATTTTTCTACTTATATACAGCGCCATACAGACAGCAATACTGAGTCCTAGTATCGCGATAAGTATAGCAATCCCAATATCGACCATTAAATCCCGCTGATTTTCTTCCGCCTTGGCGATCACTTTTGCTTCGATGTCATCAACCCAATTGCCGGTTCCAATAATCCAATTATACGGTTTAAATAATAGCGAATACCCCCGTTTGGGCAGTTCTTGCGTTTCATTGGGTTTAGGGAACCAGTAATCGGTATAACCGCCATTGGGCTGCATACCGTTTTTGATGATCTCTTGGATAAACTTGTTACCTTTGGCATCCACAAGATCAATACGACTCTTGCCCTCAATATCTCGCCCTAAAAGCACCACATTAATTCCCTCTGTGGTATCAACCCAAAAATAATTGCCATTATCAAACCGCAAGTCCCGCAGCAAGTCAGCTGCTTGTTTTTTGGCTTGCGCTTCAGTCAAAAGTCCTTGTTGTTGCTGGTTATATATCTTTTGCACCAAACTGTAAGCAGTTTCCACCTCCAGTTTGATACTTCTGTCAAATTGCTCATATAGCACATCTCGATATTTCTGTATGTCAGCCTCATTGCGCCGAATTGTACTTACAACATTATAGCAGGAAAGAATAAAGACACATACAAAACTAGTAGCAACCAAAGCAGCAATTAAGCGGTATTTCAATTTTGTCATTCTGATCCCTCCATATGGTTTTAAATCCCGTATTCAGACCATCATACTCCACCTTTTCCTACTATATTGTTGGGTCTTAATTCAGCATAATCATTTTTTCAATATATATAATTTTCACAATAGTGTGCTTTATCATATTTTACCACACATTTTATCAAAAATAGAAACATTTTATCAGAAATAGGATTATTTTATCAAAATTGGAAATCCGGTTCAGGTTGTTTGGGGGGCAATACCTTAGTGTACACTAACCACAAGCACACTATTACTAACAGATATCACTTTCAGCGGCATTTCCGTCACCCTCTCAAGTATTTCGGCCAGAATATCCGGGGACCCTGAATAGTTAACATCAAAGATTGCCGTTCCTTGTTGATATTCCCGCAAAAAGACGTTGTTTACCCCTGTCTGGGTTCGTAACAACCGCCCCAATAAGTTAACCACCGAATAATCGTTAACAGCAACCACCTTGATCTGGAGGCCTTTTTCCGGATTAGCTGCCGTTGCCAGCAACCTATCTACAAAAAACTTGCCTGCCGCTTTCCCCACATTACTGAGGGATTTCCTGGCGGCAACAGTAGCAGTTATGTCAACTCCATGACTCTGAAACCCCTGGGCAGCAATAATTTCTCCGGTATCCACTTTAATCAGTCTGGCTTCAAGCCGCGCACGGCTTGATATTATGTCATAGCCGGAATCCCCGGCATATTCAGCAAAGGCTTCGCCCACAAGCAAATAATCAAGCGGTTCGCTGGTTAACAGTCTGATAGCCGTGGCAGTATCCCCCTGATTGATAATGCTCTTAATGGCATCAGCCTGGCGAATACGCTTCAGCTGAGCGGGGTCAACGATTCTCCGGAACCCAGCCTCTGTCAGTTGACTGATAATTGCTGTTTCAGCAGCGACATCACCGAATGGTTGTTTGTAATGTTCTATCACAACAACACCAATGCGGGGATCACGCAAACCGGTATCAATCAGCTTCAGCCGCTCTAAATTGGTCATTAAGGGGGAATTAGGCTGGGCATCCACCGTTACCCGCACTTGCATGACAACTTCATTGCCTTCCTGCCATTGCGTAATAACAGAATAATTTCTGATAAACCCCTGAGATTTTGTATAGATTTCATCTTTGAGCAAAGTGTAGTTTTGCGTCAGCGTTTTTGCTTCCACGATGCTGCCAACGGTTTGTTCAACTGCCTGACGGAAAGCATCATGCAGAGCCGCTTCCCGGGAAATACCGCGTCCTTCTACTAAAGCTTCCTGAGCAACTGCAGGCGGACACTGGACTGTCCATAACAAAAGTACCATCAATAGGAATCTAAGAAAATTCATTGTATAAACCTCCTTAACATATATATCGCTGCTTTTGCAGGAATATCAATTATCTGTTATTTTACCATCATTTAGACTATCTTTAGAGCTTTTTTTACATAATATTTAACCTGACTGCAGGAATTTCTTGCGTAAAATTGAATAAGTAAGCATACTACAACAAAAATTACCTGTTTTACATGGGTCATTAGGAGGTTTTTATGCCCAAAAGATGTATTTTTAGGATTTTGTGGGTTTGTATTATTTTGGCTCTGTTTGCGAATGTAGCGATGGCTAATACTAAAACTACTGTCAAAATCGGCGTTCTTCCGTTAAAAAATGAAAGTCATTTCCATCAATTTGGAGTAACAGCAGCAGAAATGCTAACCGCTGATTTAGTAAAACTAAAGTCTTGCACAGTGGTTGAGCGAACCGAATTATCACGCGTATTTCAGGAACAAAAACTTGGCGCTCAAGGCTTGCTGGACGAAACAACCGCCTCGGAGCTAGGGGGTATCCTGGGCTTAGATTACTTACTGCTTGGCTCAGTAGATGGCTACATTGACAGTGAACCTGGCTATTACTACTATGACAAAAAGAAGCAGCGCAGTGTATGGAAGGAAGGTTCGAAGAAATGCAGCGTATCCTTAACCTTAAAATTGGTCAATGTC
>NZ_JBYKYF010000157.1:0-7183 GCF_057736855.1 Sporomusa sp. | reverse complement strand
CAACAGCGCCCTCCAGCCCTTTACTCTGCAGAATTTTGAGCACAGGGCCGGCAATACCAACTGCAACTCCCCCGATAGTGAGTGCCTTGACAACATCCAGCGGCGTACGTACCCCGCCGGATATAATAACATCTACATTTGGTGCTGCCACCGACATAACTTCCACTGCAGAAATTGCAGTAGAAATACCCAAGCCTATCAGATCCGAATCCAAAGTTCTTTTGCCGCGGGCAGCTTCGATGGCCAAAAAGTTAGTACCACCAGTACCACCGACATCAATGGCTTTAACCCCAATACCTATCAGTGCTTCAGCCTGCTCACGCGCAATTCCGCACCCTACCTCTTTTACAATGACCGGAACATCTACGCTAGCTACGATAGCTTCAATTTTTGATAAATAGCCGCTAAAATCCCGATCACCCTCACTCATGATGATTTCCTGTCCGGCGTTTAGGTGAATCTGCAGAGCCTGAGCCTCAATCATGTCCACTGCATAGCGAGCAGCCTCAGTACTGGCATGAGCACCTAAATTAGCAAATAGAATACCGTCAGGATTAACCTGGCGGACAATTTTATAAGACGCGAGAGCTGCTGGATTCTCAATAGCTGCATATTGAGATCCAACTGCCATAGGTATCTTAGTCAGTTTAGCAAATTCAGACAAATCGCGGTTTATATGGGCAACATCATCGGCCCCACCGGTTATGGCATTAATAATGACTGGATGTAACAGCTGAATACCTGCGACAGTTGTACTGGTATCAATATCCTGCCAAGCCAAATCCGGCAGACAATTATGAACTAGATGAAAATCAGCAAAGCCGGCAGCCGCCGGGCCATCTTCTAGTAGCATGGAGTACTTTATATGTTCTAGTTTGCGTGACTGCCGTATCATACTTTGCCTTAATCCTCCCGTTTAAATAAATGGCCAAATCTGTCACCAAGCGTAACACCTGATGTCGGCTCCTGCTTAGTCAAATACTTACTAAATTCTTCCCGCTCTGTATCTTGTTCGGCTTGCACTATACTAAGAGCAATCCGTTTAGCTTCTTTATCAACATTTAAAATTTTGACAGCTACTTGTTGCCCAATGCTCACCACTTCTTCAGCATTAGTAACGCGTTTTTCGGCCACTTCGGAATTATGTACCAAACCCTCTAGCCCTGGTTGTATTTCAACCAAAACACCAAATTTGAGTATTTTAGTTACTTTTCCAGTTACAATCGAGCCGACAAGTAGTTTATCAGCGGCAGCATACCATGGATCGGTTTCAACATCTTTTAAGCTAAGTGATAATTTTTTAGCCTCAGCATCAACCTTAAGTACAACCACTTTTACTTCATCGCCAACATTGACAACTTCCTGCGGTGTTTTCACCCGTTGCCAAGATAAATCAGAAATATGAACAAGTCCATCAATTCCACCAATATCAACAAAAGCACCAAAGTTAGCTAAACGGCTAACTTTACCAGTAAGAACCTGACCTACCGTAAGTTTAGAAAGCAGCTCGGTTTCTTTTGCTTCCTTTTCTGCAAGCAAAAGTTGCTTACGTGATAATACGGCTCTTTGCTTTTCTCGGTCAATTTCAATCGGAATAGCCTGAAGAATCTGTCCGACATAGGTATTCAAATCTTCCACATATTTAATATCAAGCTGTGATCCGGGGATAAAAACACGTATACCAAATGCAGCAGCAACCACACCGCCTTTAACCGCTTCGAGAATCTTTACCTCCACTGGTTGTTTAGTCTCGAATGCCTTAGCCAGCTTATCCCAGGCAGTGATTTTATCAGCTTGTACCTTAGATAATTTAACTTGTCCATCAGCACCCTCGGCCTCAACAACCAGCACGTCAATTTCTTGCCCAAGGGTTACAACATCAGCAGCCGTCTGCGGAACCGGGTAAGCAAGTTCTGACAGAGGAATAACACCTTCTGCTTTATAACCGATATCAACAAATACCTCATCATAGCGGATTCCTACAACAGTTCCTTTTACTACACTGCCTGCTTCAAGTTTTACAAGATTGCCAATAGTATTCATGGTTTCCATAGTAGTGTATACCTCCTCAATTACCCACTCAGGAGTTGACGCACCGGCCGTAATTCCGGCACTCTCCGCATTTACAAACCATTCAGGCTTTAACTCGCTGGCTGACTCAATATGATATGTCTTGCAGCCTGCATCTCGGCATACACTCGCCAACCGGGTGGTATTGGCGCTATTTTTGCCGCCGACTACGATCATAACATCTACTTGTTTAGCTAAGTCACGTGCAGCCTGCTGCCTAAGATCTGTTGCGGTACAAATCGTGCGCTCAATCTTTAACTCCTCACATTTGGTTTTTAAGATTGCCAGAATGTTTTCAAAGTCACCAGGTGCAAATGTAGTCTGAGCCACTACTCCCAACCGTGCGTAAAACGGTAGTAGTTGTGCCTCAGCAACGGTTTCTACCACTTGAGCTTCGTAATTTGACCATGCAAATATGCTTCGCACCTCGGGATGTTGGCGTTCACCGACAATGACCACCTGATAGCCAGACTGCCTAAGTTCTGCGGCTGCCTGTTGCGCCTTCTTGACATGCGGGCAAGTAGCATCAATGATCTCGAGTTGTTTGGCCTCGGCCTGGCGGTAGATTTCCGGTCCTACACCATGTGACCGAATAATCACTTTGCCTGCGGGAATATCCTCTATGTTGTTAGCCACGCCAATGCCCTGCGTTTGCAAATGGCTGACCATTTGTGGATTATGAATAATGGGTCCCAACGTATGTACTGGGTAATTGGCTGTTGCAGCACTCATAGCCATGCTGACAGCACGTTTTACTCCATAACAAAAGCCCCGGTGTTCAGCTAAATAGATTTTCATTATAGCCTCCTAAATGGAATCCAATAAACCGTTACAGGTAAGGATGTTTCAAGTATTCGTCTTATCTATTATAACCCCTTTGTGCCGGCGTTTCAAATAAAAAGGAAAAACCGCCACTATTTCGGTTCTCTTAGATAGTGGCGGTCCTTTTCAGGAAACTGCATACGTATAAGTGGTTTCTAGCTAGGAATGTTAGGTTTCGTGGTATTGATCGTACAAGAAAGCATCGAAATTTCCGTATTCATACCAATCGGCTTATCAGTTTTTAAGAGCTGGCGCCACACTCTGATAGAATCAAGTAAAGTAATCACTACCAAAATAATCAAGACAATACTAATAGTACCATTGGTATTGCCAAGCGTATCGCCGCGCTTGAAAAACATTTGCACATTCATGATACCGGCCGTGAGAACAGTAACTGACAGAAAAACAAGTGGTACAAAGGAAACTAGGGCATAAGATTTTTTGGGAGCAACTTTCAGGATGATGGTAGTACCAAGAGCCAGTGCAACTACTGCTAACAACTGATTAGCAACGCCAAATAACGGCCAAATAGTAGCTACATCACCACTGTAGAGGAGATAGCCCCAGCAGTATGTTACGATAGCACTCGTAAAGAGAATACCTGGCCACCAATTGCTCTGTTTAAGTGGAGCATATACATAAGTACCAAGAATATCTTGAAGGATGTAGCGGGCTACGCGAGTACCGGCGTCGATTGTAGTAAGAATAAACAACGCTTCAAACATAATGGCAAAATGATACCAATAGCTCATAAGATGCTGCATACCGCCGATACTGGAGAAAATGTGTGCCATACCAACTGCCAGTGATACAGCACCGCCAGGACGATGGGCAACATCCATTTGCACCAAACGGGATAATTCCTGAATTTCAACAGTCGGAATACCTAGTTTTGCAAATACGGCTGCTGCGGTGTTAATAGCGAAATAGTCACCAGGCATAAGCACGATTGCCGAAATTAACGCCATTACTGCTACAAACCCTTCGGTAAACATGCCGCCGTAAGCGATAAGGCGGGCCTGAGATTCGCGCTCAATCATTTTAGGAGTTGTACCTGAACTAATAAGCGCATGGAATCCAGAAATAGCGCCACAAGCAATGGTAATAAAGACATACGGCCACCAAGGTCCAGGAATAATAGGCCCTCCACCATGAATAAATTTGGTGGTCATCGGCATATTGACAACAGGCTGAACAATAAGAATGCCTAATGCCAATGCTAATACGGTACCAATTTTCATGTACGAGCTCAAGTAGTCACGGGGAGCCAATAACAGCCATACTGGCAGAACTGCGGCAAAGAAGCCATATAGCGGTAAGGCTATTGATAATTGTTGCTTAGTTAAGTCAAAGATACTGGCAAATCCTGCCCATGGTTGCCCAGGGCTCAGCCAATGGCCAGTAAATACAGCAGCCAGTACTAAGAGAAAACCAACAATAGAACCAGACCGAATAGCGCCTGGGGAAATTTTAAACATATAAAGACCAACTACAATAGCAATAGGGATCGTCATGAACAGCGTATATACGCCCCATGGATTTTTAAACAGAGCATTTACAACGACAATAGCCAGACCGGCAAGAGCAACAATAATAATAAAGAAAATGGATAGCGAAGTAGTTACCCCTGTCAGCGGGCCAACTTCACGCCGAGCAACAACAGCCAGCGATTGACCATTATGACGTACTGACGCGAACAGAATAATAAAATCGTGAACTGCACCAGCAAAAACAGAACCTAATAAAATCCACATAAAGCCAGGGCCCCAACCGTATTGTGCAGCCAATACCGGGCCAACAAGTGGACCAGCACCTGCAATAGCCGCAAAGTGGTGTCCAAATAACACCCATTTATTAGTAGGTACGAACTCACGGCCATCATTGCACCTGTAGGCCGGAGTTATGTTAGCATCATTTAATGCCAGAACTTTTGCCGCGATGAAAGCGGAATAATACCGGTATGCCAATACATAAACACAAATAGCAACTACCAATAAATTGACTGAATTCACTATATAATGCCTCCTTTCAAAATCTAAAAAATGAAGTGTTAGTAGACAATTCCACCTCCATTTCGCAGAAATTTCTTTATATTTAAAATAATATAGTATACTGTTTTAGCAGGCAATACGTATGCTGTGAAATGACAAAAAACCAGGATGAATTACATTATCATCCTGGTCAATGGTAAAACCGGTTTACAAGGTTACGCATTTTATATTTATAAACCAAATAGTTTTTTCAGTTTAGGAACTTGTTGTCGGCTAACAGGTACTTCTTTATCCAATCCTTCCAGGATTAGATTGTATGTACCGTTAAACCACGGTATTATTTCCCGAATTTTTTCTATGTTAACAAGGTAGGCTCGATGTGTCCGAAAGAACAAATGTTCACCTAAACGACAATGAAGCTCCTGAAGCGACATGTTAGAATAATAACATCTGTTTGCGGTACGAATAGACAATTGTCCATCAGTACAGTAAACGGCAATAATGTCATTTGTATCAATTACAAACGCTTTACCATTATGTTCAATTGCCAGTTTTTTCAGAACATTGGGGACTGTGGTTGTTTCGCCATTTTGTCTAGGTATATTGGTTTGCACAGCTTCCAGTAATAATGCACGAACTTTTTCCACGCATTTTGCCACTCTTTTTGCCGAAAATGGTTTTAGCAAATAATCAATAGCATTAAGTTCAAAAGCTTTAACTGCAAATTCTTCGTGTGCAGTAGCAAAAACCACCAATGGAACCATTTGATTTGCATGTAATTTTTCGACTGTTTGGATACCATTTAATCCAGCCATTTCAATATCCATAAAAATTAAATGGGGATTTAAGGAAGGCATAACACTAATAAGTGCATCACCACTGGAAAACTCACCTATAATTTCAATTTCAGGAAAACTCTCCAGCAAGTATTTTAACTCACAGCGTGCTGGTTCTTCATCATCTACAATCGCGACTCTAATGGTGCGCACATGATTATGCATTAACCACAACCTCCATGTCAATAGGTATATGGAGTAGTACAGTAGTTCCCTGCCCTTCTACACTATTTATAGTCAGTGCATGTCTAGGTCCGTATATCGCTTTAAGACGTTCATTAACATTAGTTAAACCAACACCGGCTCCCTTACCAAAACCATATTCCAAAATCTGTTTTTGAATAGATTGGGGAATACCTTGTCCATTATCACTAATGGCAATCTTAACTTGATTGCCAATGGTCTGCGAAAAAATTTTTATGGTTCCCCCATCAGGTTTAGCTAGTAGGCCATGTTTTACAGCGTTCTCAACCAAAGGCTGTAAGATAAATGCAGGAATAAATATATCTAGAGTATCGGGATCTACAGCATGTTCAATGGTTAACCGTGAGCCAAATCTTGCCTGTTCAAGGGTTAAATAGGAATCTACATGTTCAAGTTCTTCTTTGAGTGTGACAAAATCACGATTTGTTTTCAAGCTGCGCCGAAAGAACTCACTTAACTCAATTAAAAGGTTACGAGCATTTTCAGGGTTGGTACGGCAAAAAGAAACAATGGTATTGAGAGAATTAAATAAAAAGTGGGGATTAATTTGCGCTCTAAGTGCCTTCAACTCCGCTTTAGCAGTTAATTCTGCTTTATGCTGGAGAGCTGCTAGTTCAAGCTGAGTACTAAATACTTGCCCAAGTCCCTGAGCAAATTCAATATCCAGTGCCGTCAACGCTTCTTCGCGAGCATAATAGATTTTTAGCGTACCAACAATTTCATCCCGGCAGCAAAGCGGCACTACAATCGCCGATTTCAGCGGACAATCTGGGTCTGTACAGCCAATCTCAGCCTGCGTCTGAGCCACCGTTAATTGATTCTGAGACAAACAGGTTCTTGTTAACTGAGTGAAAATTTTCATACCTGGCGTATGATGGTCGCTGCCAAGACCTATATGGGTTAACACTCGCTCCAAATCAGTGATTGCTACTGCTGCAGCCGAAGTCATACTTAAAATACTTGCTGCTACTTTTTCCGCTGAGGTTGGATTTAGCCCTTGACGAAAATGAGGCAATGTAGCATTAGCTATCTTTAAGGCCTTATGCGTTTGCAAAGCTGCGATTTTGGTCTGATGCTCTCTGGCGTTATGAATAATAATCATAAAAACAGCAATACCAATTGCATTTGCCAGCGACATGGGGACGGCTATGCGAGATACAAGTGACCAAGCCGCTTCGTAAGGTTTGGCAAATACTAAAATTAACCCCATACTGAACAGGATCACACTAACACCAGTAATTACGCCAGTAATCCATTCCG
>NZ_JBYKYF010000156.1:0-7236 GCF_057736855.1 Sporomusa sp. | reverse complement strand
AAAGAGGCGTGTCACAAGACGTTTTTTCCATAAACGTTTTGCGACACGCCCTTATTTTTTGCTAGAACAGATCGTACTGGAGTTAAACCAAGCCAAGCCACTTCCAATACGTTGCACCAAGCAGCAGAATTAGGGCATAGGCAATAATGGTCAACGGAATACCGGTTCTGATAAAGTCCCTGACTTCAAAAGTTTCGGTTCCATAGGCTATCATATTTTGGGGTGCGTTAACCGGTAAAATGAAGCCGAAGCTGACAACATACTGAAGAATCATGGTCATGCCGATAATGTTGATGCCGGGGGTTTTGACACTTTGGAGAATGGAGATAACGATAGGAATCATAGCTGCCGCCAAAGCCGTTGCGCTGGCAAACCCGAGGTGGATAATAATTAAAAAGGCTGCCAGTACCGCCAGAATAATCAAGGCAGGCATTGTTTGAATACCGACGGCGTTCACAATGACTTGGGCTAACCAGGATGCTGCCTTAGTGGACAGCAGTGCTGAGCCAAGACTGATACCCACTCCGAAAAGGATGATGGTACCCCAGTTAATTCGCGGCGATGCATCGTTCCAGGTCATAACACCAATTCCGGGTAGCAGCATAATGGCAATGGCTACAATGGTAGTTGTTGAAGTGTCAAAATCGTGCAGGACTTTTTCAGTGGCCCACAGGAATAAGAGAATGCAGGAGATAAACAATAGTTTTTTTTCTTTTGTGGTCATTGGCCCCATTTCAGCAAGCAGGCGTTTGACTGCTTCGTCACCGCCAGCAATTTCCTCGGTTTCAGGCGGCATAAGTTTCATGAGGACATAGTACAGTGCAACTGACATAATTGCCGAGAAAGGAGCGGCGGCAGTAAACCAGTCAATCCAGGAAATATCCACCCCTAACTGGGATTTAATAAACCCGACGGCAATCATATTCTGAGCGGCTGCGGTCTTAATACCCACATTCCATAAACTGTCAGCCTGAGCCGTAGCAATCATCATTACAGCAGCAAAACTGCTCTTTTTGTTAACCCCGAAGGCAGCGATGATACCCATAACAATGGGAACCATGCAGGAAACTCTGGCGGTTGTGCTAGGGACAAAGAAGCTGAGAATAAAGCCGACAAGGATAACACCGATTAATACCCGATTGGTTTTTGCACCAATTTTGGATAATACAAATAACGCAATACGCTTGTCTAGTCCGGTTTTGGTCATAGCGACTGCCAAGAATAGGGCGCCAGCTACGAGGGCAAAGGCTGTATTGCTGAACCCCCCTAAGGCCATGGTGAGCGCCTTGCTTGTTCCGGCGATAACCTTCGGGTTGGCAACATCTGGGGCTAGTCCTACAAGCACGGCCATTAATCCCATAATAACTGCCGCACTTACCGGGTAAGATATTGCATCAGACATCCAGACAATAACAGAAAACATCAAAATGGCCAGCATTCTGTGGCCTGCAACTGGCAATCCTTCCGGTGTGGGAAGCAGCAAGAGGACGAGCAACACAAGAAATCCTAGCACCAAACCATAACGTTTAAAGAAAGAATCTGTTTGCATGTATCGATCTCCTTTGTCATGTAGTTGGAAACAAAGTATTCTAACGATTAATCTGTTATTTAGCTTAACCGGAAGGGACATTCGGGATTCTTCTGGATTGAGACACCAATAAAAAAACTACCAAACTTGTTAGATCAAGTCTGGTAGTTGTTGTGGCACATTTCATTAAGCAAGTATTCGCAATTGGGGTATTTATAGTGATATACTTATGGTTGACCCATTACCAAGGAACGTGAAAGCATGTTTTAGCAAGTTAACTAGCTCTTAGAATAACGTGAGGTACAAATATGCGGCCGCAAGCACCACTATTTCTAACATGGCAATTGGGCGCAGCGTTTTTAGAAAGTCGGCCTTGAAATAATCTAGTGTTACTAATAAGCAGAGATGAGCCGGAGAAAGCATTTGTCCGGCAGTGCCGGCAGCAAAGCAAGCCATAACCATGTTAACATCGCCGGGAGCAAGCGCCAGAAGAAACGGAAAGGTAATAACGATAAACCCTTGGGCCGTACCTGTTAACAGACCAGCGGTGAAGGCAATTATGCTAATGACAGCGACAGCAGGTACATTCAGACTGTCAAGCAGTACTGCAACTTCCTGGACAACGCCACTTTGGCCTAAAATCTTTTGAAAAAATAAAATAGCAGCAATACCCCACAACAGCTTGCCATCAAGAGCATGGCGTAACATGGCGCGGACATTTGGCAGACGCTGATGCAGAATAAATACCATGGCGGCAACTACAAGCCCCATGGAAAGGGAAGCAGGTAGTTTCAGAACCACAATTAGCAAAAAGTTAGCAACAATAGGGCCTGCTGCCAACGCGATATAGTGATAATTAGCACTCGCTGAACTGACAGTAGCAGCCGCTGGTCGTGCAGTGATGTCATATCGGTTTTTAAGTGGTGTAATAAACAGCAACCAGCCGATGAGCAGCGTGAAAACTGTCAGCCAGATCATATTGGAGATAAGCGTACTGAGTGGTAGACCGGAAAGCTGACTTGCCAGCAGCATACTGGTAAGGATAGGATTACTAAACTCCCAGACGTGGCGGAACCAGTAGTTAATAGCGGTCTTAGTTTCACCGCTCAGCTTGTAAGGCTTAGCAGCATTTTCTACCAAGGGAGCAGAAAATATCGCTCCTCCCAGTGAGGGCAGGAAGCCGAGAAAGGCAGGCATCAGAGCAAGCAAGATTCGGTCACTGCGCAGCAGCTTGCGGGAGGCTTCCATAAGACCGTCAATAATTCCTCCTGTCCGTAATTGGTATTCAAGACACATGACAAAGTACAAGGCCAAGAGAATTTCCCAGGTGTTATAACTGGTGATCGTGGTAGATAGTGCAGTGACTAGGTGCTCTGGCGTCAGACCGGACAGAAAAAATAAAACGCCAGAGCCGGCGAGCATGGCGTTGCCCATTTTTACTTTACGGTTGAGCAGGAAAACGATGAGTGACAGGGTGAGAAAAATCTTTAGTACGGCAAACATGGCTGACAACTCCTACATAAGTTCAAAAATGTTTGAATCCTAGTTTTGCTAAGGTCTATATGTTTTATATTAGTTCTGATTGGCCTACATTTCAAGCAGTATTTTTGTTCATGTACAGCCATGCAAAGAATTTAACCTCCAGGTAGGCGAGGCATAGCCTATTGAAGCAAGGGATATTCAAACCTGATATTGGCTATGAATATCCCTTGTTGCACGTTATTTGCAGTTATTATTTTTTTGTGAAGCAATTAGTTTGGCATGCATTTCTAGCAGTTGAATGACCAAATCTGGGTCAAAGCCATAGGTTTGGGCAGTTTCGATGACTTTTCCCCATGCTTTATCAGTAACTGGTACATGGTAGTCGCTGTTAGCTTCATGAAAGTAGGTGGGGATTGATGTCGTAGGATGCTTTTCCGGTGTACGACCGACAAGCCAGTCGATGCTTACCTGAAAATAATCGGCTATTTGGCAGAGGGTTGTAATATCCGGTTCACGGCGGTTGATTTCCCAAGAAGCCAGTGTCGACCGTTCTACTCCAAGGATGGCAGCTAATTCTTCCTGGGTTAATTTGTTTCTTAGTTGTTTAATTCTTTCTCCAAGGATTCCCATATGCTCCCCCCTTATTGTTTACAATAACGTGCTATGATTGGTAATTCAATTAATATGTCAAAAAGACACATAATAAAGGATTTTTTTTATTTTATGGCGAAATAGTGTCATAAAGACACTAAAAGGGGGGCGGGATGATGTGCAAAAAAGTATTTGGGGCAAATAGAATGTATTATTCAGCAGATAGCGATGCGGTTAAAGCTTCCCAGCGGGAATTAATTGATCGGATTGCTGTAGGGCTGGCACATGAGATAAGAAATCCGCTGACTGTTATCAAGGGTTATTTGCAGTTGCAGGAAAAGAAGTCAGCAACAGGTATGGGTGATTCTTTGCTGGCCATTTATCGGGAATTGCAGCGGATTGAGGTATTGATAACCAATATTGTATCATTAGCACAAAGTAAAACCATTACCAAGACTCCAGAAAACCTTAGCCTCATACTGAGAAGGATTTATCCGGCAATCAAGTGTGCGGCTAGCACGCGAGGTATTATAACTGAACTGGTACTGGATGATAATTTGCCGCTGATAGCCTTGAATTCGGCTGAGATAGAACAATTGATATTGCACTTAGCGTGTAATGGTATCGAGGCCATGCAGGATAAAGGCCGGTTGACCATCGGCGTCCTGCGTACAGCAGAAAATGTAATGTTATATGTGCAAGATGAGGGTGAGGGTATTGCTCCAGAACAAATGGAACAGATTTTCGAACCATTTTATACGACCAAAGCCGGTAACACTGGGCTGGGACTGGCAATTAGCCTTAGTATTGTGGAAAGACACCAAGGAATCATTGAAATCGTATCAACACCGGGAGTAGGCAGCGTATTTAAAATTTCGTTTCCGATTTTGGCGTAGTAGCCGCTTGTCCATATTACTAGATTGCGGCCTGAAAGGGTATATGGTAACATAGAACAAATACATAATAACATAAGGGGGATGAAATGAGGTATTTAGTGTCACCGCTGACTGACGGAGCTTATGTTATCGCTATTGAAGATAATGTTAGTTGGCCTGTTATGTCATATACTAATATGTATGTGTTAAAACGGGATGATCAAACGATTTTAATTGATGCCGGTGCCAAGGCCTACCAGGCAGTTATGGCTGTCGCGCTTGCTGAAATTGGGGTGACGCCAGAGATGGTCACCCATATACTGCTGACTCATGGCCATCACGACCATGTCGAGGGTGCCGCGATGTTTAAGAATGCAAGAAAGTTTATACATAATGCAGATTTCTCGATGATTGCTTCGCCGCTGGCAGCCGAAATCACCCAATTTACACCGCACACAAAGGAATACACCTTTACTGCTGAGGGCGTAACCGATCTGGAAATGGTGCTGGTTAATACGCATTCATTAGGTTCAGTGGCTATTTTTGACAACATTTCTAAAGCTTTGTTTGTTGGTGATTTTTTCTGCTATTTTGGTGAAGATTTGCCAGAAGGCCAGTTGGTTACCAACAGCGAAGCGATTAAGCGGGGATCTTGTCAGTATGTGGCCGGACAGGCGGCAACTGGCGGGCCGGAATTTACTAAGTTTATGCAGGGGATTGGCAGATTGCTGGGTTATAGCCCGGAATTTTTCTGCACCGGGCATGGTGTTGTACTGCGAGACAATATTCAGGAGTTTTTACAGGATATGTGGAAAAGTGGAACAAAATAACATAATTTGTCCATATAAAGGAGAGATGATTCATGAATTTTACATTTGCTCACAATAATATTAATGTACTAGATCTCGAAAAGAGTCTAGCTTTCTACCAAGAGGCTCTGCAGCTTACCGAAACACGGCGAATTGAAAAACCTGGGTTTACCCTGGTTTATTTGGGTGACGGCAAAACACCGCACAAACTGGAACTTACCTGGATTAAAGACCGGAAAGAGCCGTATAATTTGGGCGAAAACGAATTTCACTTGGCTTTTACCACCAGTGATTTCGAGAAAGCGTATGAACACCACAAGGCTATGGGTTGCATTTGCTATGAAAATAAGGAGATGGGCATCTATTTTATTGTTGATCCTGACGGCTATTGGTTGGAGATTCTGCCTGAAAGATTTTAGGAAAGAGCCGGCTGAAACGGTAGTTGTCGCAATGGGTTTAAGCATCTACACGTAATAGTAGATAAGTGTGCCAAGAAGGTAAACGAGTTGCTGAGTAGGTCACCTAAACACAAAATTATGTTAGCAATAACGTATCCATAAAGGAAATTGGGCATTTATTGTTCAACCTTTATGGATTTTTTCTTGACTTTTGCAACAAACAGGAATATAATAACATATGAACATATAATCATATATCAAGAGGTTGATGGGCTATGAAACCGGTGGAAAAGGATATGTGTGAAGACTGTTGTATGCATCCGCAAACTGTATGTCTGGCCAAAGCGGCTATGCTGGAGGAAGATACGGTGCAGGATTTGGCGGATATGTTTAAGATATTGGGTGACCCGACGAGGATTAAAATACTGCATGCATTAACCAGAGGAGAAATGTGTGTATGTGATATTGCCGAGACACTTGGAATGAATCAATCGGCAGTATCCCATCAATTGCGCACTCTGCGCAGCGCAAGATTAGTGAAGTTCCGTAAAGAAGGCAAAGAAGCCAGGTATTCCCTGGATGATGATCATGTTATTTCTTTACTGTGTCAGGGCTTAGAGCATATTTTGCATGATGATAGGAGGTAAAAAATGCAAAAGCAGGAAGCAACACATGGTGGCTGTGGTTGCTGTAGTGGTGAGGTTGCCGCAGCGGCCAGCACGGTAGCTGTCGCAGGTGACGCTGGCCGAGGAATCAGCGGACCATGGCGAAAATCTGTTTTTCATTTAGCCGGTTTGGATTGTGCTGATTGCGCGGCACATTTGGAAAAACGCGTGGCTTCGCTCGCAGGAGTGCGTTCAGTGCGGATAAACTTTGGTGCCGCTAAAATGACGGTGGAACATACCCTTAACTATAACGATATTATTGCGTGTGTGCAGCAGGCTGGTTATCAAGCCTTCAATGGTAACGCAAGTAAACTTGCCAGTGAAATGCAGGTCTGGTGGCAAAAGCCAAGGATGCTGGCAACTTTAGTTTCAGGACTTTTTTTAGCTATTGCTATAATTTTGGATTGGAATAGGGTTGGTGAACAGGCCGTCAATGTCTGTTATGCCCTTGCCATGCTTGTGGGTGGTTATCATGTTGCCAAAAGCGGTATAACCGGACTTAAGAGCCTGACATTTGACACCAATTTGTTGATGCTAATTGCTGTAATTGGTGCGATAGGTATTGGTGAGTGGAGTGAAGGGGCGACAGTAGTGTTTCTGTTTTCGCTTGGCAATGCTCTGCAGGCATACACACTAGATAAAACCCGCAATTCTATCCGGGCGCTGATGGAACTTGCACCGCGGGAAGCACTGGTCAGACGTGATGGTAAAGAAATACGTCTGCCAGTAGAGGAAATTGCTGTCGGCGATGTGGTGCTTGTTAGGCCTGGTGAACGTATTGCCATGGACGGTATTGTCAAAAGCGGCGTATCGTCGGTTAACCAGTCGGCCATTACCGGTGAATCCATACCGGTGGCAAAACAGGCTGGTGACAGTGTGTATGCTGGC
>NZ_JBYKYF010000155.1:0-7246 GCF_057736855.1 Sporomusa sp. | reverse complement strand
GTTGAGGCAGTTCCAGTTGTAGAACTGGTTACCCCAACATTTATTATAGAGCCACTAAATCTTAAATTTACTAACAGCCATTTGTAGTTCTTCTGCCATTAATGCCAGCGCCTGACTGGAGGCGGCAATTTCTTCTGCGGAAGCTGACTGCTCCTGGGTTGCAGCCGAAACCGTCTGCGTATGGTCGGCAGTTTGTTTGCTAATGTTATCAATATCTTGTACAGCCAGCACTAATTCTTGACTGCCGCCTGCTACCTGTTTAATAGCCACAGAAATTTCCTGGATTTGTTGGGAGGCTTGCTCGATGCGTCTGGCAATTTCCGTAAATGTTTGTCCTGCTGTATTGACAACCTCGATGCCGGTGGTAACTTCGTGGGTTCCTTGATTCATCGAGAGTACGGCTTGCTTTGTATCCTCCTGGATTTCACCAATTAGGCTGGCAATTTTCTTGGCGGCATGTTGTGATTCTTCGGCGAGTTTGCGCACTTCCTCGGCCACGACAGCAAAACCGCGACCGTGTTCACCGGCGCGGGCAGCCTCAATAGCTGCATTCAGAGCCAATAAATTGGTTTGTCCGGCAATACCTGAAATCGTGTTGACAATTTGACCGATTTCTGTAGAACGTTTTCCTAGTTTGTCAATGATCTGAGCGGCTTCTTGGACAACACGTTCAATTCGGGTCATTTGATTGACTGCTGACATAATAGCCGCATTACCTTGGTGGGCAGCTGTAACTGTATGGGCAGTTGTATCTGACACACTGTAGGCAGTATCAGCTACTTGCTGAATATTTGCCGATATTTGTGCGACAACGTTGGTTGCTTTATTTACCGCGCAAAGCTGTATCTGAGATCCTTGTACTACCTCACTAATAATGGAGGCAACTTGATTGGCTGCTTGTGCTGATTCTTCGGCATTTGCCGTTAATTGTTCAGAAGATGAGGCCACTTGTAGGGAGGAGTGCTTAATATGACTAATTAATTTTTGCATATTTTTTGTCATAATTTGAAATGAATTGGCTAAACTGCCAATTTCATTATTTTCATGGATATCCACACGGGTTGTGCAGTCGCCGTCTGCTAATTTTTCTGCAGCCATTTTGAGTTGTAGCAAGGGTCTGGTAATCTGGCGAACAAAAAACATAAGGATAATGGTGGCTAAGGTCACAAGTCCTAGGGCGGAAACGATAGACCATAACCGTATTGCATAAAGGGGTCCTTTAAATTCGTCTATATATGCAGTAGCCGCGATGGCCCAGTTCACACCTTTTAATGGGGCATACGCGATGTATTCTTCCCGGCCATTTTCACGAATGGCTTGAATACCCTTTTCGGCCGTTTGAATCTTTTGAATTACTTTACCTAACTCACTGTCAGGATCGGTAAGCGGATTGTATTTTAACATTTTTTCCGGATCCCGATCCACTAAGACAGTGCCATCAAATTGGTACAAGGTTGCAAATCCTGACTGGCCAATTTTTATGGAAGTAATTAACTGAATTAATTCATCAATTTTTACATTACCACCCAATATGCCGACGAGTTGACCGTTGTTCATGATGGGTACGGCGATAACAATGGCCATTTTACCATCAGCTTTGCCGATTAACGGATCAGAGATTGTGGTTTTACCTGTTGCGAGCAATTTTTTGTAGTAATCACGCTCCTGAATGCTGCCTGAAGCGCCAGTGGGAGAATACCAGTTGCCTAATGGATCAGATACCCAAAATGCACTATATACAGGCAAACGTTTACTTTCGTTAGCTAGATAGGTGATAATTGCCTGTCTATCGCCGCTAAGTATAATCGGAGAGTTGGCTATTGCCGCTAATTCTGCCATACGGATATCTAGCCAAAGGCTGATTTCATTGGCCGCAACAGCCGTGGTTGTTGTTAGATTCTCTTCTACATCCTGAGTAATGACAGTTTCTGTTTTTGTATAATTTACCGTTGTTAGTATTCCGGCGGTAATCACTAAAACTCCAATCACCAAACAAACAAAAACAGATTGAATGCTTTTCATGTAATTTTATTTGCTCCTTTTCATTGATGGTATAACTGGTGCTGTTGTTGAAGAGAAACGTATATCCTGATATGACCAAAGGCCAGTTAAAAAACTGGCCTTTGGGTTAAACACGATGCGGACTGACAGTCACAGTGTATTGCCATCAATCTCTGGTTGATATACTGGTTACACCAGGCGTAGGTAGTGCTAAATACAGATGTTGTCCGCAATAATTTTATAGATTACTTACTTTATATTCTTTCTACAATAGTAGCTACGCCTTGACCACCACCGATACAGAGGGTAGCGAGACCAAGTTGCTTATTGTTCCGTTCCAAAGCATGCAGCAAAGTGACCAGGATGCGTGCACCGCTTGCGCCGATAGGGTGACCTAAAGCAATAGCACCGCCATAAATATTTACCTTTTCTTGTGGGAAGTCTAGTTCTTTACCAACAGCCAGGAACTGAGCCGCAAAGGCTTCGTTAGCTTCAATCAAATCAATGTCATTGATGGTTAAGCCGGCTTTACTGAGAGCCTTACGGGTGGCAGGCACTGGGCCTATTCCCATAATGCTTGGATCAACGCCGCCTGAGGCATAGGAGCGGATTCTGGCCAGTGGTTTGATTCCCAGTTCTTTGGCTTTGTCGGCTGACATAATTACCAGTGCAGCAGCGCCGTCATTGATGCCAGAGGCATTACCGGCGGTGACGGTACCATCTTTTTTAAAGGCAGGTTTTAATTTGCTTAATGCTTCAACCGTAGTTCCTGCACGTGGATATTCGTCAGTATCAAATACGATATCGCCTTTTTTGGTTTTAATGACAACAGGGGTAATTTCCTTCTTAAACACACCTTCAGCAATGGCTTTAGCGGCTTTGCTTTGGGATTGGGCTGCCAGTTCATCCTGTTCTTCGCGGGTGATACCGAATTTCTCGGCAACATTTTCGGCAGTAATGCCCATATGATAGTCATTAAATGCGCACCACAAACCGTCTTGAATCATAACATCGTTAACTTTGGCATGTCCCATGCGGTAACCCCAACGGGCTTTTGCATCAAGCACATAGGGCGCATTGGTCATGCTTTCCATGCCACCGGCTACAATAATATCTGCATCGCCAGCGCTAATGGCTTGGGCGGCCAGGTTAACGGTTTTTAAGCCGGAACCGCACACTTTGTTGATGGTATAGGCCGGGGTTTCGACTAAAAGTCCAGCTTTAATGGCCGCCTGACGGGCTGGGTTTTGTCCCAGACCAGCTTGCAATACATTGCCGAAAATGACTTCATCAATGCTTTCTTTTGCAATACCGGCACGCTGCACGGCTTCATTGATAACAATAGCGCCCAAATCAACTGCTGACAATGATGCCAAAGAACCGTTAAAACTACCGATTGCTGTACGTACAGCACTTGCTATAACAACTTCTTTCATGTGTACTTACCTCCGTTATCTGTGTTTATCTATATGGTAACTTGTTTGATTTATAGGAAATGAAGGCCAACGATAAAGATTATACCGGAGAATATCAGTGCGGTAACGCAGTAGCCCATAATGTCGCGTACGCCAAGTCCGGCAATGGCTAAGGCCGGCAGCGCCCAGAACGGTTGGGCCATATTCATCCAGGCTTCACCGTAAGCGATAGCCATGGCAGCTTTACCCAAGTCTGCACCCAATGCTTGAGCGGCTGGCATAACGAATGGACCTTGAACAACCCAGTGACCGCCGCCGGAAGGTACGGCAAAGTTAATCAATGCTGAACTGAAAAATGTCATTACAGGGAAAGTTTCTGCGGTTGCAATATCCACAAACCATTTGGTAATAATTCCGCCAAGACCGGAATGTTCCATCATAATTTGGATACCGGCATAAAACGGAAACTGAATCAGGATACCAGCGGTTCCTTTGGCTGCGGCACTGATGGCACGCATATACGCCATTGGGGTTTTATGCAGCAAAATACCAACAGATAAGAACAGCAGGTTAACGGTATTGACATTAATATCAAAGCCTTTTTTCGCAAAATAGGCACCCAAGTAGATAAGGCCAACCAGACCAACAACCCAAGCCAGTATCCGGCTTTCTTCAAGTTTTTCGGCAAGAGTGGCATTAGGTCCCAATTCTTTGGTAACAGGAGGATCTTCTTTTAACAGTGCAGGGTCAACGGCAACGATTTCGTCTTCTTTCGGCAGCATCATGCGGGCCATTAGCGGTACGGCGATGATTAAACCTACAGTGATAAAAATGTTATAAGGTGTGAACAGGGTTTGGGAAATGGGAATAAGCCCTATAACTTTTTCCATGGGATTACCAGCAGTTGCGGCTACCAATGGAACTGAAGCTGATAAGCCGCCATGCCAGCTTAAAAAGCCCATATAGGCAGTGGCAATTAATAGACGATAATCGGATTTGGGAATTCGGCGGGCCACTTCGCGGGCAAACATGGCTCCGACAACCAAACCGAAGCCCCAGTTGATAACGCAGGCTACGGCAGAAGCAAAGCCGACCAGCATAACGCCTTGGGCTGGTGTTTTAGCAGTAGAGGCCAAGCGAGTCATAGCTTTTTTTACCGGGACAGAACTGGCCAGCGCGTGGCCAGTTACCAGGACAAGCGCCATTTGCATAGCAAAGCCCAGCAAGTTCCAGAAGCCATTGCCCCACATATTAACCATATCCATGGCCGAATTTGGCGTTATGGTAATACCCATTACGAAAGTAATAATGGTAAGCAGAATGGCGAATACTAATGGATCTGGCAAATATTTATTAACGATACTGGTGAAAAAACGTGAAATAGCTCCTACCATTGTATCTCTCCTTAATTATTAATTGGCATGGTTTTCAGGTTGGGGCTGATAATCAGGTTAGCCTCGGTATGGGCAATAACATAGTCAACATCTACGCCGGGGGCAACCTCTTCAAGCACCAGGCCGTCTTCAGTTACGCGAATTACACCTAGTTCAGTAACAATTAGATCCACTACACCTTTACCAGTTAAGGGCAATTGGCACTGTTTCAGGATCTTGGAAGAACCGTTTTTGGCACAATGTTCCATGGCAACAATAACTTTTTTAGCGCCTGTTACTAAGTCCATAGCGCCGCCCATACCGGGAACCATTTTTCCAGGAACCATCCAGTTGGCCAGGTTGCCTTTTTCGTCAACTTCCAGACCACCCAGTACAGTGACATCCACATGGCCGCCGCGAATCAGCATGAAGGAAGTGGCGCTATCGAACATGGCTGCACCAGGGATCATGCCGCAAGGCTGGCCGCCAGCATTGGTCAAGTTAGGATCAGGCTCACCAGTTAAGGGACCTAAGCCGACAAAACCATTTTCGGACTGGAGGGTTACACTAACACCTTCTGGTAAATAGTTGGCTACCATGGTTGGTAAGCCGATACCTAGATTTACAACATAACCGTCTTCTAACTCTAGAGCAACTCTTCTGGCGATAAGTTCTTTTGCATTCATGTTAACAACCTCCTACATAAACAAGCTTATCTACTACTACGCCTGGAGTCATGACTTCATCAGGATGGATTTCACCGATTTCCACCAGTTCATCGACTTGGGCAATTACGACATCGGCAGCCATGGCCATCAGCGGATTGAAGTTGCGGGCCGATTTGTCATAAACAAGATTACCAGCTTTGTCTGCTTTTTTAGCCCGGATGATGGCAACATCAGCGCGTAGCGGTTTTTCTAAGAGATATTCCACGCCATCAACAGTCAGTTTTTGTTTGCCTTCTTCCACAACCGTACCTACACCAGTCGGGGTGAGTATGCCACCTAAGCCGGCGCCGCCTGCGCGAACTCTTTCGGCTAAAGTACCCTGGGGTACTAGTTCAACCTCTAATTCTTGCGCAATCATTTGTTTGCCGGTTTCTGGATTGGTACCAATGTGCGAAGCAATTACTTTTTTTACTTGACGACTGACAACCAGCCGGCCAACGCCTTTATCCGGAAACCCGGTGTCATTGGCAATCACGGTAATATCTTTAATTTTTTGCTCGAGTATGGCTTCAATTAAAGCTTCCGGTGTACCAACTGCCAAAAATCCACCTACCATAATGGTCATTCCGTCTTTGAAGCATTCAGTAGCTTGCTCAATGGTTACTAGTTTGTTTGACATGTCTAACCTCCTGATAAATTAAAATTTATATGGATTCCTTATTAATGCTTTCGTTTTATTAATAAAGCAATTTCCATGCCAAAATAAAACGAGCCTTATCGAAAAAAACCGAAAAGGCTCGAAAATGTTGCAAATAGTAAGGAAAATGAATTTGTACTGTAATTTTTAACATACAGGTTTACTTATATTGCGCAAAAGCCGGATGCGCAGTTTTTTGCGCAGTGAGCATTTTTTTTCGCACTTACTCAATGCCGTATTCTTGAATTTTATATAATAGCGAGCGTCTGCTCATACCTAATTCCTTGGCTGTTTTTACTTTATTTCCTTGATTGCGTTGCAGGGCTTCCTTAATAAGCCTACATTCCACGTTTTTGACCATTTCTTTGAGAGTTTTTCCTTCCGGCTTATCAAACCCCAACGGGTTTATTAGCTGGCTGTCATCACTCTGTCTAAGATGTTCCGGTAAATCGTCCGGAAAAATCATGCTGCCAGTGCACATGATTACCGCGCGTTCTACGACATTAGCCAGTTCACGTACATTTCCCGGCCAGTTATAAGATTCCATCAGTTTTATGGCACTGGGATCAAATCCTAGGATATGTTTCTCATTTTCTGCCGAGAATTTCTGAAGGAAATAACCGGCCAATAGCTCGATGTCTTCCCGGCGTTCTCTCAGTGGCGGCGCCGATAGGCAGACGACATTTAAGCGGTAATACAAATCCTGGCGAAAGGTGCCTTGTTTAACCATATCCAGCAAATTGCGATTGGTTGCTGCCAGCACCCGGATATCGGTTTTTATGGTTTTATTGCCGCCAACCCGCTCAAATTCCCGTTCTTGCAGCACTCTAAGCAGTTTGACCTGTAGGCTAGGGGAGATTTCACCAATTTCATCCAAAAATAAAGTCCCGTGATCGGCCTGTTCAAAGCGGCCTGAGCGACGCATAATGGCCCCGGTAAAGGCCCCTTTTTCATGACCGAACAGTTCGCTTTCCAGCAGATTTTCCGGTAGTGCTCCGCAGTTGACTTTGATAAACCGGCCGCCGCTCCGTTTACTGTTATAGTGAATGGTATTGGCAATCAGTTATTTACCTGTGACGCTTTCGCCGGTAA
>NZ_JBYKYF010000154.1:0-7276 GCF_057736855.1 Sporomusa sp. | reverse complement strand
TTAAGCGCCAAAAGATTGGTTTGATTGGCGATACTGGTAATGGTATCAATGATATAGAAAATTTGCTGAGAATACTCACTCAATTCACTAATAATTGCACTGGACTTCTTAGTCTGCTCAGTAATGTTATCCATTTTGCCAACAATTTCTGTTACTTTTGCCCGACCATTTTCTGCCGTCAGTAGGGAACCTTTGGAATTTTCCAAGGCATCATGGGCCTTTTTCCGTGCAATTTGGATAAGACTGGATAGCTCAACCAAGGCCTGTGACGCCTCTAGCATAAATTTATTGCCATTTTCAGCTTCTCCAGCCAAATGCTGCATACTCCTGGAAATTCCCTCACTGGTTGCCGTGACTTCTTCAGTAGATGCCGCCATTTGCTCAGACGCACTCGCAAGCTGATTTGAGGCTTCCCGAATGTGAGTTATCATCCTGACAAAATTATTGTGCATAATCTTCAGTGAATCGGCCAGTTCGCCAATTTCGTCACTGGTTTTAATTTCAGGAATATTGCGGAGATCTCCCTCCGCATATTGTTTGGCAATACCCGTCAAGGCCAACATGGGGTTGCGAATCATATTGGTTAACACTATAGCAATTATCAGGCCAAGCACTAACGCTACCAGACTAACCACAATGGAAACCTGATTCACCCGATCAGCACTTACCTGGCTATCATCAATCAAGGCTTTGGCTGTACTTGCATTGTTTGCGGCCAACTTATCAGCTTTGTCTGATATCGCTTGGGCTTGCGGCGCAACACGTTTGGCAAGCTCGGCCATCTTATTCCCATACTCTTGTGCCGCAGCGAAGTTTCCCGCCTCTTTGGCAGCATGATAGTTCTTAACCATAGGCAAATACTCTTTGACAATGATGTCTTTATACTGCGACGTTTCCTCAATGAGAGCTTGAACCTCTTGCCGCTTATCTGCCCTAGCTATAGCCAGAAGTTCATTTTCTAATTTCAATAAATTTTCAAAACCGGTTATAGTCTGTTCCAAGTAGCTGGCATCACCATAAGCAGCATAAGCCCGAAAGAGTCCTACTATGTTTTTATACTGAATGGTAATACTATCTGCCATGGCCATTCGGTTATTCGCTTCGCTGATTTTGGCCATATCTGCCTTTAAATGTTGTAAATTAACATAAGAATTCACAGTCATAATAACCATCAGCAATAAGATTACGCCAAAGCTGACCGCAAATTTAAATCCTAATTTCATTTTAATATTCATCAAGATTCACTCCCAAAAGCTTCTATCCCAAACTGTTCTATGAGCAATTCCCTGGGCAGGAAAAGGCAGATAGAGCGGTCATTTCATTTCTTCATTCGTGTCTACATGCTAATACCTACTGATAAATAACTTACCAATCCTAAATCCCTTAGCACACGCCAAGTTTTTATCGAATAAGTATACCAATACCCGAAGCATCATCCTTTACTTCTGGACTAAGCGCAAGTTTTTTACATAGTTCATACATGCTCCAAAAAGTCTGTGAAGAATCCATATGTTGTTCTATGATATCAAGCAGGCCATCGGTCAGAAAGAAAAAGCTATCACCTGACTGAAAGGAAATAACATTCAGATCATAACCTTCATTTTCGCGAATTCCCACGAATAAGCCTGGACTCTTAACCTTTTCTGGTGACGCCGCGCAGCTTAAACGGAAAAATTGATTGATCCCAGCTGAAGAATATGACAAAATTCTACACTTAAAATCAAATTCAAATAATAACACAGCAGCAAAACCACCGCTACTAAAAAAAGGAATGACTTCGTTATTAATCCAGGCTAGCTTGTCATTTACCGGAATGCATTTTTCAACAGCCTGGCGAAAAAGATAGCGCAGAATGCCGCTCTGACTGGCTGCCGCAACCCCGTGACCCATCACATCAATAATGATTCCATATAAAACCTGGTTTTCCTCATCAAACCAGACATCATATAAGTCGCCGCTCAAACCATTTAGCGGCTGATAAACAGTGCGCATGTGAAAAAAAGCAGTTTCCAAGTTTCTTGGCAACAACCGCCGTAAAATTTTTCCGGCTACCGCCAGTTCCTCACGCATTTTTGCTTCAGCAGTCAAATCCCTTATCAAAGCAGCTATAATATGCTTGCCATGTATCATTAGAAAACGGGCACTTACCTCAACCTTAAAAACAGTTCCGTCTTTCTTTACATGATTTGTAGTAAACACATAACCTTTATTTTCCTGGTTAATCACCATATCGAGATTAGAATTGATAGTTCCGCCAGCAGAATTAGTCAAGGATATTAGCGGCAAGCCAACTACCTCATCTTTATCATACTGATACATTTCCAATGCCTTTTGATTCATAAATAAAACATTTCCCTGTTTTGCTTCAAGCAACACTACAGCATCATTGAGCATGTCCAACAAATCAAACCGCTGACAATAGTTACACATTTCTTGACAAAATATGTTTTCTTGTACGTTCATAACTACTTCCCCTTGAGATGATTACTGCATATCAAATACCCTATCTAAACGAGTCAGTTCAAACAACTCTTTAACAAAGCCAACTGCACCACTGATGACCAGACTGCCGCCGTTTTGTCGCGTCCGTTTGTGAATGGAAACAAATACACCAAGCCCAGAACTGTCAATATAGTCGACCTTATTTATGTTTACTACAAAGTGCTTATACCCTTTTTCTAGGTAACTGATTAGCTTCTCGCGCAAAATTTCTGCCCCTTCAACATACATGCTGCCGGCCAAATCTACGACAACTTGATTATTGACAACAGTAGAATTAATTTGCAATGCAAATGCCCCCTTTAGACAGCTTTTCTTTCGTCTGTCGGCGAAAGTGCCACTTTCTTAATTAAAACTATTTCATTAAGAAATTCATTAAAATAATAGTGGTCAACACAAAAACCAATAATAGCAAGTCCACGACCATGCTCCTGCAAATCGTCGGTTGTTTGTGGCTGCTCTATCGGTACAAAACCATTCCCTTCATCACGAACAGCTACTCTAATTTCATCAGGTAATCTCGTAATTGTCAAATATACCTTTTTATTCTTATCTTGCTTGTTACCATGAAAGATAGCATTATTTACAGCTTCATTAATAGCAACAAACAATGGTTCAACCCCACTAACCATTATCTTAGCTAATTCATTCCGAATACTTTCACGCAAACCTGAGAATTCTTCCATTGTCGAAAAACAATACATACCTCCACCCCACGCATCATATTTTCCGGCTCTGGAATGAACATTGGCATGAAATAACAAAAGATCAATTCTTTTGAAATTTCATGCCAGCATTCTTGCGAACTATTTCCACCCGCTACTATTATTGATTTCTCTCTAATCTGATAATATAAGTATAACTTTTATAAGCATAATTTACCAACCATATAATTCCATTTAGTTTATTTTTTTTGCAATATTTATTAGTAATTATTAATTATATTTTCGTCCTATTTGCATAGAGAGCCCTTATCTGTTGACTTAGTTTTTGTTCCCAGTCAAGTTGCGAACGTTGTGTAAATTCATGCACCAGAAATTCAGGCCGGATATGGGTGATAATTTTCTGAACAGCAGGCGTAGTAAACGGCCGATGTGCATCCATCTGTAATACATGATGCATAACTTCTTCCATGCTATATTCTGGTTTGCTTTGGTTGGCGTTTTTTTGACTGTCCAGGATATATTTTCCCGACAAAGATTGATGCAAATGAATACCTCGGACAAATCGGGCATAACTCCCTAAATTCTCCACGGTATGTAGAATATATTCCACTCCTTCTTCTTCTGTCTTTAGATATGGGTTAGTGTTCATAAGATGACCAGTATCAAGCATGATACCGACATTGCGATGGGTAACGTTATCAAGTAACATGGCTGTCAATTCTTTATCTGTAAGAGTTAACCCCGGCCACCAAAGATTTTCAAATAACAGGGCAATATTTTCCGGAATGTCCGGTGCCAGAGAGTTGATTACCTCAATGGTAGCGGCTATTACTTCGCGGCTGTCAGCACTAAATTGCCAGCTAAACAGCTCCTGAACCCTGGCATTGCTGACATGAAACACGAGATATTTTACACCTGCCGCAGCTGCGGTCCGGATATTATCGCGATAAATATTCAGCCACGCTTCGCGGGTTATCCCACCATAGCAGTTAATAATCTCCTCCAGAGTACCAAACTGCTTAAGCAGGCTCCCCAAATCACCCCGCCAAAAATCCAGCCACCAGGGCCAAAAACGCAAGTGACATCCTTGCATCCACTCCGGCTTATGAAGATTAGAATCCCAAGGGGCACAAAACATCATTTCTAACCCATCCAGCTTATACCGTGTTAACAAGGCTTCCAAACGTTCAGGGTTGTTGCCTATTAATTCATTGTCCATGTGGTGATTCGATAAATTCATAAGTTGTAGCATGTAAAATCCTCACTCAGTTATTTTGTCTATTAAAATTCAATACCCTTTTGCGCTTTTATCCCTTGTTTATATGGATGCTTAATTTCTCTCATCTCTGTTACTAAATCGGCCTTATCAATAATTTCCTGGTGTGCATCGCGTCCGGTAAGCACCAGGTGCAAATAACTTGGTTTTGCTTCTAATAACGCCAGTACTTCATCTACCGAAACTAGCCCATATTGAATGGCATAGTTAATCTCATCCAAAATAATCATACCCCATGTGCCTGACATAATTTCCTGTCTGGCGTTTTCCAATGCCTCGCGGGCTGCAGCCTTATGGTCATCAATTTCATCGCCACTACTCGTCTTTACAAACCCTTCACCCATCTGACGGATAACAAAGTCGCCACCCAGTTTTTCAGCAGCTTTTAATTCGCCATATTTCCAATTACCTTTAATAAATTGTATTACAAGTACCCTTAGCCCTTGTCCCCAGGCCCTCATTCCCAGTCCCAAAGCGGCTGTAGTTTTTCCTTTACCATTACCGGTATGTACAATAATTAATCCATGGGAGTCTGCCATACTGATAACACTCCTTTTTTTTATACATAACCTACACTGAGTCAAAACTCCCGCCATCAGGGCGGCATTAGCTCAAGTGGAGTACATTCTCCACTTGAACCTTCCATTATTTCCGTTTTGCCGAACACGTTTACTTTTTCTGGCTACCAACACTCCATTTTTCAAGCCTTTAAACAGCTTAATGCGTCTCTTGGTACAGTTGTTGCCTAATAGGATTACTGTTACTGCACCGGTTTTATCCTCTTTATCAGCAAGTTGCATTTTATCAAAAGGCCAGTCTTGCGGAATATATTGCTCCATACAAATTCCTCCTCATTCTAGTCTATCTTTTACTATCTGTTCGGCAAACTGAATAGAACTCAAAGTTGTCACCTGCGGCAAACTGAGTAACTTCCGGTACAGTTCACTAGCTTTTCCGCCAGTAAAATCACGGTCATCAATAACAGTATCTTCAATAACAATTAGTCTCTTAGCGTCAAAAGCTGCTTCAAGATTAGCTAGATTTTGCTCACCATAGTATAAATTGCATAGCACCGTAATGTCTGCAGCCTGGATTTTCTCACGATTTTCCCTTATCTGCTCTTCACCTAACGGACAAAAAGGCTGACTAATAATGGCCTGAATGCCAAAAGCCTCCGCGACCTCTGCATCAGTATCACCTTGTTGTAAAACCCCGGCACTTATAACATATGCTCGTTCATGCAATAAACGCATAATATGTCCGGCAGATCCCCCGCCCCCGATCACATGGACCGATGGCCGGCTCCCCAAAGTACCGGCTGCCTCATAGGTGTGAATATCGAGATTTCCTGTTACTTTATTAATAAACACAGCCGAATGCAAGCCATATGCCTTTTCCAGATTTTCGGCAGTAATGACTTCCTGCGGTGAGCCATCGGCAATAACTGCGCCCTGGGCAAGCAAAACCAGCCGGGAGCAAAATTTGGCTGCCAGTTTGATATCATGCGCTATAATCAGCACGGTTTTCCCTTGCTCACACACAGTTTGGCAGTAGCGAAAAATTTCTTCTTGATACAGAAGATCCAAGCTGGCTGTTGGTTCATCTAAAAAGATAAGTGGCGTTTCCTGAGCCAACACTTTTGCCAACAACACACGCTGACGCTCTCCACCCGACATCTCCTGCACTGGTTTTTCCGCTAATGCCGCAACTCCGGTAAACTCCATGTATTTTCTGGCAATCGCATAATCTTCCTCTTGCTCGCTCTGCCACCATTTCAAGTAAGGATAGCGTCCGGCCATTACCACCTCCAGTGCCGTAAAGCCAAAACCAAGATTAACCTCCTGTTGCATATAGGCAATAATTTTTGCCAGTTGTTTATCTCCCATAGTGCGTATGGACTGGCCAAAAACCCGGACATCCCCGGAAGTAATGGCTCCCAAGCCGCGCAGCCCCCTGAGCAACGTACTTTTTCCTGCACCATTTGGCCCAATAATACCGACAAATTCTCCTGACTTAATGGTTAAGGAAACATCCCGTAAAATAACTCTATCGCCTACGGTTACACCTACGTTCTCAGCAGTTAGCGCTATCTGACTGGCCGCATTCAAGATACCCCGCCTCCCTTCTGCGCTTTACGCAACAAATACAAAAAGTAAGGCGATCCCAGAATGGCCGTCATAATAGCAACCCGAACCTCAGAGGGCGAGATCAACAGCCGTCCTACCGTATCACAGGACACTAAAAACAGACCTCCAGCCAAGGCGCAGGCTGGCAGCAAAGTACGGTGCTCTGGGCCAAGTAATAGGCGCATAATATGTGGGACAACTAAACCCACAAACCCGATGATACCGCTGACACATACGGCAGTCGCCGTTGTTACGGATGAAACAAATAATAAGATTAGCCGGAAAAACGCAACAGGAACCCCTACCGAACGTGCTTCTTGTTCGCCTAAAGTCAGAATATTGATATGCCTTGCCAATAAAAATAAAACAAGAATGCCGGTAAGGATTGGGCCAACAGCCAGATATACATGCTCCCAGCGACGATAATCCAGCCCGCCCACCGTCCAGAACAAAAACTCCCGCAATCGGTACTCATTCATAAAAGTCAATACACCAGAAGTCAGTGCTCCCATAAGCATGCTTATAGCAACACCAGCTAATAGAAGCACCATCACCGGAATTTTACCGTCGCGCATAGCTAAAGCCACCGTCAGTCCAACCGCCAAAAGTGCACCGCCAAGAGCAAATAATGGCATATAAAAAATCCCGTTGGCCGTCAACCCTAATGCAATGGCAATAACGGCTCCGAACGCCGCGCCACTGGATACCCC
>NZ_JBYKYF010000153.1:0-7353 GCF_057736855.1 Sporomusa sp. | reverse complement strand
TGAGGCAGTTCCAGTTGTAGAACTGGTTACCCCAACATTTATTATAGAGCCCTTTAATTTTAAGGGAAATTTCACTTTATGCTCATTTTTTTTTGCAAAAAAATGTTGAGGCAGTTCCAGTTGTAGAACTGGTTACCCCAACATTTATTATAGAGCCACAAATTCACGGCTCGCTTAGAGCCGGGATTACTATCGTCAATAAGTATGTCTAGCGTCGCATCCAAGTCGGAATATCGAGATCCCGTCCTTTAAACGGTTCGATAACCGGAAGCCCATCCTTTCCGTCATTTTTTAAGATGGGCTTGGGATCAAAACCAGTAGCAATAACCGTTACGCGTACCTGATCTTCGAACATTTCATCAATGGTAGAACCAAAGATAATGGTAGCTTCAGGATCAGCGGCTTTGGCAATAATTTCGGCAGCCTCATTGACTTCAAATAACGTAGTGTTCGGACCGCCAGTAAAATTAAGCAATACCCCTTTTGCACCATCAATCGACATCTCTAAGAGTGGACTTTTAATAGCTGCTTCAACAGCCGCAATGGCTCGATTATCGCCGGTTCCAAAACCAATACCCATAAGCGCTGAACCAGCATCACTCATAATGGTTTTGACGTCAGCAAAGTCAAGGTTAATTAACGCCGGAACAGCAATAAGATCAGAAATTCCCTGTACACCCTGGCGTAATACATCATCAACAATCTTGAAAGCATCCACAATAGAAGTACGTTTATCAACAACCTGGAGCAAACGGTCATTAGGAATGGTAATCAACGTATCTACTTTTTCTTTAAGTTTAGCAATTCCCCGTTCGGCTTGGAGTTGGCGCTTACGACCTTCAAAAGTAAAGGGTTTAGTAACAACTCCTACCGTTAACGCTCCCACTTCTTTGGCACATTCAGCAACTACTGGCGCTGCACCTGTTCCTGTGCCACCACCCATACCAGCGGTGATAAAAACCATATCCGCACCTTTAAGTACCTTAATTATATCCTCCCGGCTTTCTTGAGCCGCTTTCTCACCGATCTCCGGGTTAGCACCTGCCCCAAGGCCTTTCGTTAACTTTTCACCAATTTGAATCCGATAAGTAGCTTGAGACCCAATTAATGCCTGCGCATCAGTATTTACAGTGATAAACTCCACGCCTTGCAGCCCGGCACCAATCATACGATTGACAGCATTATTGCCGCCACCGCCTACACCAATAACTTTTATAGAAGCAAACTGGTCTAAGTCCATGTCAAATTCCAACATTGCTAAGTTTCCTCCCTTTAATACCTATCAAAATTTCAATAATCGCTTTGCTTTATCAATAAAAACACTCCACGCACTATAGCCAGTCCTCGGTGCGCATGCAAAACTTCGAATACCGTGGTTTATGATACCATAACACACAGTATTTGCCGGATGTGCATATTCAGCAGCTAGGCGTTCTGGCTTCACCGTTTCGGTTTCAATTTGAAATACTCTGGCAACACAAGCTTTCATGCTAGGCATAGTCCCTAAGCCACCTGTTAGATAAATACGTGTAAAGGCCTGTTCTGGGTTAGGTAAATACTTATCCATTAATGGCTTAAGATAGTCATACATCAAAGTAGCAAGTTCATCGATTCTGCTTTCAATAATATCATACAAAAAATCAAAGTGAATATGTTTGTCAGTCGTTCCATAATCATTACAATCAAGAATAACACCCTGATTACGCAAATCAGGAGAAAGCCGGGAATAGTATCGCTTGATTTCCTCTGCATGAGCTTGACTGACGCCAAGTCCTTGCATTAAATCACTCGTTATGTAATCACCGCCTAACGGTAACGACGCCGAATAACAGAGGTTGCCACCAACATATAAAATCAGTTCAGTCGTACCAGCGCCAACATCCATAAAAATAAAGTTATCTGGCCTTCCTGGCAACTCATGTTTCATCGCCTCTGCAGCTAAAACACCACCAGCAACGATGCCAGTTACCTCGATTCCTTGGGCTTTAAGCGCCTCCGTAAGGTCTTTTTTTACTTTCTTAGGAGCTAATACTATGTGGCATTCTACCTCAAGGGGTGCTCCAGGGCGTACTGGCGATTGCTTACCTGGAAACACGTGCAAAATATCAACATCATCTTGAGTAACTGAAAACATGGCTGCTTTACAGGCACGTTCAACATCCGAACGAGTTACCGTTCCTGGGGTTGACAACGCAACACTCCCCATAGTATTTTGCGTAATAAGTACCAAACCATTAATCCCTAGATAAATCCCACCGACAGCTTGGTTATCAGCTGCCATTACAACACAATCTACTGCTTGTCTTATAGAATGAGCCAAAGCATTGATATCAGTCATAACCCCCCTGGCATATCCTGCTGTCGGGGCTGTTCCACTGCCTACAATCGCTACATTACCATTGCTCTGTAACTTTCCGGCAAATACTTTGACCATACCTGTGCCGACATCAATAGCTAATATAGTCTTTTTATTCATATTTCCCTCGCAGCACAGCATTATGTTTCTCCCAATACTTTCAACATAAGTAGCATTTTCCCTTTTTTTTTCAAAAGAAAATCCTTGTTTTTTTTATAACCAGTAGGTAATTCTCAAGACCGACAAAACACTGTCTGTTTTTCTTGAAACTGGAGAAAACTTATTTCTTTAAAAAATACCGCCGAATGATGGCCAAGTTTTGAAAAATCCGCAATCCAAAAGCTAATAATGCAACATAATATAAATCAATCCCCAGACGCTCGCCAATATAGACTAAACCGGCTGCCAAAAGAGCATTCGTAAAAAAACCAGTTATAAATACCGTATTGTCAAACTTTTCTTCAATAGCAGCTCTAAGGCCCCCAAATACTGAGTCTAGTGATGCCAGCAAAGCGACGGACATAAACTTTGCATATTCAAGTGGTACAGCCACCGGGAAAGAAATACCAATAATTACACCAATAATAAGTCCAATAATCGGCAGTACCATATTACCCTTCACCTTCCTTAACTGGCTTAGCGAACTCAAACCGGAAAGTACCTTTATATGCCGGGACCACAATCATATCTTGCTTCTTAATTGTTACCTGAATTCCCCAGAACTGCAATGTTTCGACAACACCGCCCCGCATTTTCAGCGCATTTTCCAGGGTGGTAGGATCGCCGATAGCCCGTACTTCATAAGGAGGTGAATAGCGGGAATTATTAACCGACAGAGTCGGCCCTGCACAGCGAATTTCTGAACTGGCAATAAGCCGCTGTTCATTAATCGATATTGCCTCAGCGCCTGCCGCCCACAATTCGTTAATGACTTTTAGGATATCATCGTCATGAATGAGATATAAATTAGGGTTTTCCCCAGGTTTAGCCGGCCGTTTACTATCATCAATAGTTACAATAATTCCTGGGCCTTGTACGGCCACGACACCGGCTCCCATCCTCACTCTCTCAAATTCCTTGAACGCCACCTCCACACCGGAAGTGCGTTTTAAATCTTGAACCTGTTTAGCCAGCGCATCCCGTTCCTTTTCTGTCTGGTGTAAACGTTGGGACAAGTCCTCCACCCTTTGATAGGGAATGCTTGACTTGATATCTTCGGTAGTACGAAATTGTACCGCCAACATAATTCCCAATACTACACAGACCAAGGCAATTGCAATTTGCCCCTGTTTAATAGGTAACAAGATATTCGACTCCTTTCAATGCTTTACACTTAATGATTACGAATTTTAATAATTGGCGAGGTATAATTAAGATCTATATATTCAACAGCCATTTTCTTTGTAGAAATCTCACGTAAAATCTCACCTGTTAATTTAGCTTTTTCTGTAAGCCGCTGATTGTTACCTACTCGAATACAAACCGAATTGGTAGTATAAGCCACAAGTTCATCAGCAGTTTTCATGTTCACTTCTGATAGTTGGTTTAATACTTCCTCATCCAGCGCCGCTAAGTAGGTTAATACATGTAAGAGCCCAGGATGATTGACTTGGTCGCCAACATAAACATTTCCCAAACGAATACCAGTAATAACAGGTACTTTTACCTGTTTTAAATTTTTATAAGCCATCATAACTATGCCTTGCCTATCAATTTCTACAAAGCCGTATTGATTAGCAACAAACGCCAGCGGTTGGCGTTCTTTAACTTGAATGGCAATGGTAGCTGGAAATTTTCTTTCAACTTGAACCTCAGCTACCCGCAAGTCGTTCATTAATCGCTCTCTTATTTCAGGAGTTTTCAATCGAAAAATATTTACTCGCTCCGGAACCCCCGCAACTCGCAACACTTCTTCAACGGTTATATACTTATTACCTTCAACAACTACTGTCCCTACAGTAAAATAAGAAGAGTTAATGAATAAAAAAAATGCTATCAGTACTGCTAAAGCTGCCAGACAAAACGCAAATCTCGCTGCTCGGCGCTTCCTGTCTGCTCTCAAGCGTTCTGCCGTTTGCATGCTATCACTCCTGTAGACACCTTCTGCAGTAATTATACACCGGATTGTCCGCTAAAGAAATAAAAAAATGAGCAGTAAATACTGCCCAATTTTATCTTTTACTGACGGCCATCAACAAAATACGCTCACACAATTCGCCAAAACTTATACCCACTGCCGCTGCCGCTTTAGGTACCAGGCTGGTAGCCGTCATACCAGGAACGGTATTGATTTCCAGAACATAAGGTTGGTTATCGCTGCCAAGCATGACGTCAACCCGACCGATCCCCCGACAGCCCAACAACTTATACGCTTCCAACGCTACGCGCCGGACATTGTCAGCAACTGCGGGCTCCAGTTTAGCTGGTACAATATATTCGGTAGCTCCTTTAGTATATTTTGACCGATAATCATACCGTCCGGATTGGGGCACTATCTCGATGATCGGTAATGCTTCCGGCTGTTCAGTACCAAGTATGGAAACAGTCAATTCTTTTCCGCGTATAAATTCTTCAACAACAATGTGGCCGCTGTACTTAAAAGCTTCTTGGACCGCAGCTTCAATCTCTTCGGCGTTTTCGACAATATTAACACCAATACTTGAGCCCTGGTCAGCCGCTTTTACTACTACTGGCACACCAAAGGTATCCAAAATCTCCTTTGCCAGCAAATCCAGAGCCATGTCCTGTTTACTGTATAGGCGTGAAGTCGGAGTTGGGATACCGGCAGATAGAAACAATCGTTTGGTTACCGCTTTATCCATGGCCATAGCACTAGCTAAAACCCCTGAACCTGTATACGGTATACCTAGCATTTCTAATGCTCCTTGCATCAGTCCGTCTTCACCATAAAGACCATGAATCGCATTAAATACTACTTCAATCTGCTCTGTTTTTAGCTGCTCAATAAAGTTTGGGGGATCAATATCTATACCAACAACATTATACCCTCTTTCTTGCAGTGCGGTTAAAATAGCCCGCCCGGTATTTAGCGATACTTCCCTTTCAGATGACGGTCCACCCATTACCACTGCAATTTTTTTGTTTTTCATAAATAAAATCCCCCTTTAGCTACCCTGTCTTAACAATTTGTGCTCCTAAAGACTGTAACTTTTTATCTAAATTTTCATAACCGCGCTCAATATGATATACCTGTTCAATCTCGGTGACTCCTTTGGCAGCTAATGCAGCCAAAACCAACGCACTGCCAGCACGTAAATCAGGCGCAGACACAATAGCTCCTGTCAGACTTGGCACCCCCCGAATAATGGCAGTACGCCCCTCTACTTTGATTTTAGCCCCCATCCGAGTAAGCTCATCAACATGCTTGAACCGGTTCTCAAAAATAGTTTCCGTAATAATACTGGTTCCCTTGGCAATAGTTACTAATGATAAAATAGGTGCTTGCAGATCGGTGGGGAAACCGGGAAAAGGCAGTGTTTTTATATCAACACCTCTAAGTTCTCCGGCCTTAATTCTAATATAGTTACTACCTGTTACGATTTGCGCGCCAATTTCCTGTAGCTTATCAGTTACCGAAAATAAATATTCTGGGATAATATTTTCAACCACGATATCGCCGCGCGTTATAACCCCTGCTATCAAAAAAGTTCCGGCTTCAATTCTGTCGCATATTACTGTATGTTCGGCAGGATACAGTTTATTTACACCATCAATCCTAATTGTGTCGGTACCTGCACCGCTGACCTTGGCACCCATTTTATTCAGCATAGCCTGTAAATCAACAATTTCCGGTTCGCGAGCCGCATTACGAATAATGGTAGTACCTTTAGCCAGTACGGCAGCCATCATGGCATTTTCGGTAGCACCAACACTAGGAAAATCAAAATGGACATCGCCCCCTGTCAACTCAGCAGCTTCAGCATCGATAAATCCAAAACTTTCATTAACTTTTGCGCCAATTCTCTCCAAAGCTTTAATATGTAGATTGATTGGCCGAGGTCCGATAGCGCAACCACCGGGGTAAGACATTCTCACTTTACGGAATCTGCCTAGTAGTGGCCCCATCAAAAATACCGAGGCTCGCATTTCACGCATCAAATGTTCAGGTACTTCAGCCTTACTGACATTGGTAGTATCAATCAGCATGGTATGTCCTTGTCTGGTTATTTTGGCTCCAAGCAATGTCAAAATATCCTGCATAGCCTTAATATCGCGTAAATAAGGTACCTCATGAATCACGCTGACACCAGAACATAGAAGTGTTGCTGCCATAATTGGCAAAGTGGCATTTTTCGCCCCACTGATTCGGACGCTGCCAGATAGTTGTACTTCTCCATTGACGATAAATTTCTCCATCGTCTTCCCTCCTAGAAAAGTACAATCACCCCTACATCTTATATCTATCTCTCTCGAATTTTTCTAATCTCTTTATGGATTATTCTTTTGCAAAAGTTTTTCTACTAATTCTTCGCCGGTCTCATAAATGTTACCAGCCCCCATGGTTATTACTAAATCTCCGGGTTCGACAATTTCAGCTAAATGTCGAGCAATTTTGCTTCTGTCCGATATATAAGTGACCTGCTGTCTAGATTGTCTCTCAATCTCTACTTTAAGACTTTCGCCGCTAACTCCGGGAATGGGTTCTTCTCCTGCTGAATAAATGTCAGTAAGAATCAGTAAATCAGCCGGAGTAAAAGCACTGCCGAACTCCTTGCATAAAAATTTAGTCCGCGTATACCGATGTGGCTGAAAAACACAAATTAAACGCTTAGGTTGTGTCTGGCGCGCACCAAGCAAAGTCGTAGTAATTTCCGTTGGATGGTGAGCATAATCATCCACTACCCAAACACCATTCACCCGTCCTTTAGACTGAAACCGGCGCTTAGCGCCCTGAAACAGGCCAAGAGCAGCCGCAATCTGGGAAAAACTAAGTCCAGCCTCAATTCCAACAGCCACTGCCGCCAAGGCGTTCGCCA
>NZ_JBYKYF010000152.1:0-7363 GCF_057736855.1 Sporomusa sp. | reverse complement strand
CGTCCAGGCTTCCCTGCGCCACTGGCGGATAATCAGGACCGGGATTGAGTTGTTCCTCTTGACCATAGTCCAGTTCGGCAGTACGTTTGGTCATAAGCTGCTCAAAAAGAAAATTAGCTGCATAGAGCACCCCGGCCCGACTACGGAAGTTCTGAATCAAATCAATCCGTTTACAACCAGGCACTGTATCCAAGCGATAATTATGGTACTTATCCATGAACAACGCTGGTTCTGCTAGCCGAAACCGATAAATACTCTGCTTGACATCTCCTACCATAAATAGATTGGGCTGCGATTCATTGGCAATTAGCCTGATGATTTCCTCCTGCACGCGGTTGGTGTCCTGGTATTCATCCACCATAATCTCGATGAATTTTTCTTTTAATTTAATGGCCACAGCAGACGGTTTAGAGTCATCCGGGGTAGCTGCTTCATTCCGCAGTAACGCCAGACATAAATGCTCCAAATCGTTAAAATCAACTACCCCTTTAGCCTGCTTCGCCTCTTGGTAGGCGACCGCGAACTCCTTGACCAGTTTGACTAAAGCCATAATCAGCGGCTGCGTCTGCCGCAAGTCAGCAACAAGCTCCTTCCCGCTGCGTTCAAAATACGCTGCCTTGACATCGGTAATTCGCTTTTTGGCTTTATTGCGCTGTGCCTGGAAATAATCTTTTACTGATTTGGGTACCTCTTTACCTACTGCTGCAATCCGCGGAAAACTCACTTCGTCCAGTGCGGCTGCCAATGCCGCCCAAGAGGTGCGAGCAGCAGACAAAAGCCGGTCAATAATTTGGATATCCTCAGCAAAAGTTTGCCCGTAAGCAGCCGGATTTCCTGGCCTCCCGGCCTCTTCCATGAGCGCTACCAACCCCTGCCTGGCCTCTTCCCACTCTAGGATAATCTTGTCTCTGACCAAATCAGACCAGGGGGTTGAGTCAAAATCGGCCTCCGGCGCGATCACAAACGCCTTAGGTAGACTGTCTAGCCAATAATCCGGCCACGGATGGCTTCGAGAAAATTCATATAGCTTGAGCACCAGTCCGGCCAGTGAGCTATCGCTGTCCTCATCGCCATAATGCTCAATCAGAGTCAGAAAATCCGGCTCGGCTTGCCTATAACCTTTTTCAAATACATGCTCTAATACATCGCTTTTGATAAGTGTTATTTCCGTGTCATTGGCAACCCGAAAATTGGGTTCAATGTGTAGCAGATAAAAATACTGCCGTACCAGGCTCTGGCAAAATGCATGCAAGGTCGAAATATGAGCAGCATTTAATAATACCAATTGCCGTTCTACATGACGTCTTAATTCTGGGTCTGTTAGTTCCGGTTTGCGCAACAGCGCATTTAACGCCTCACCAATACGGCTTCGCATCTCATTGGCAGCCGCATTCGTAAATGTCACTACCAACAGACGATCCACATTAAGTTTCTCAGCCGGATCAATAATCCGACGGATAATCCGCTCTACCAGCACCCATGTTTTGCCTGACCCGGCTGCAGCAGCTACTAACAGATTATGATTGCGAGTCTCGATGGCTGCTTGTTGCTCTGGCGAACATTGCATTATTCTGTGTCTCCTTTCCGCCGACGCAAATCATCAAAAATCTCCTGGTCTGACAACCTGGGTAATACCAAATACTCATTTTCCGGCAAGTTGTGGTCAAACTGACAAACCGGCCGAAAAACGCAATAACCGCAAGGAGTAGCTTTATCCAGACGATACGGTCTGATGGCTGTTTCTCCGGCTAAAATGGCCTCAGCTACCGCCAGTAGTTCCTGCTTGACATGGGTTAATAACAATTCAAATTCTTCTTTGGTTCTAAGTTTATCTCTGCAGCTCTCGTAAAAGCCTTTTCCCCCGAGTGCTATTTTGAAAAACTCTGACCAGCCATCCAGCGTTTGCTCCAATAACCTTACAATATTAGTATCTGCCAGTAGCCATCCAGGCATTTTGAGCTTGGCATTGATATCCTTCTCGATTTGCTCCGCTGTTTTTAATGTATCCGCAGATACAACCGGATTTTTTAAAAAGTAATATAGCACGCCGGCGGGTATACAGTCTGCGGTTCCTTGCCGCGCGTGTATTGCCACAAGCAAATAGGTTAGTAGCTGCAGTTTTAGTCCATAGTATACCTCAGCCAGACTGAGCCAGGCTCCGCCTGATTTGTAATCAATCACCAGAACATACGGTTGTCCCTCATATTCGCCGAAATCCAGGCGGTCAATCTGTCCGACCACTTCCACATGAACCCCAGGTAATCCCAGTCGGAGCGGCGGCAGTGCACCTGGCCCTCGCCCAAATGGCTGTTCAAAAGCCACGGGTTTAAACTGACTAACCCTTGCCCATGCTGCCAAACGGCTTACCGCTCTTACTGCCCGCCGCGTCAGGCGGGTTACTAGGTGCTCATGCTGTTTACTGCTTAACAAAATTTCATTCTGCAGTTTCGGCGCCAGTTCGGTTACAATATTGGCACACAAATCGTCAATCTGGCTTTGCGTAATATCCCCCCAGCTTTGGCCACGTTCAGCCAGCCGATCGCCAAACTGCTTCAAAACCGCATGCAAAAACTGTCCCAAATCTGGAGCCTGCAACTGATATACTGCCCGTTCCTTAAGAGATAAGCCATATTGAGCAAAATGCTTGAACGGACAAGCACGAAAGGCCTCAAACCGGGTTACACTACCACGCAGTATGCCATGCTTCACATACAGTTTTCCAGCTAACCCAGGTTTTAAGCGTTTAAGCTGGTTGTAATGAAACAGTCCTGCCAGTTTTATCGTTAACTGTTCTCGCCAATGCTCATCAGTCAGTGCCCAATTATAGACATCCCACCATGCTGCACTTATCTGTCCGCTTTCCCGGTACCGGCGTAAGGCTCCTGCCAGTGCTGCCAAAGCACGTTCCGGGGTGGCAAGATACTCGGCTTCCCGGCCGGGAGGCGGCTCAATCGGTAACGCCCGCAGCTCACAGCCGGTAATTTCCCTCAGGCGTCTGATAATAGAAGACGGTGCCAGCGCCTTGCCTTCGGCGTCTGCCAGAGGATAACTTACCCATAGGCGCTGACTGGCCCGAGTCAGCGCCGTATATACCAAGAACTGCTCGGCAAAGACATCGGCCGCTGCGCCCCCGCTAAGCTCAAGTCCCAAATTTCGTAACAGTTCTCGATCACTATCACTTAATAATCCTTCTTCGCGGCGGCGGCGCGGTAATACCCCGTCACTGGCTCCAGGTACAAAAGCCGCCTTGATGTTAAGCCGGCGTGTACGTTCTAGGGAAGCAATAGTAACATAATCAAGCCCTGGGGGAATGAGACTAAGTTTTGTGCCTTCTAACCCTTCACTGATAATGGCAGCAAACTCTTCCAGTGTCAGCGGCTGATCAGCAAAAGTATCAACAATCTGGTCTAATAGTTCTATAAGCTTGGGCCACATCTGCTGGTGTTCCCGAGCTTGTTCCAGATCTCCGGCTGCTTCTGCGGCTGCTGCCCAGACTGCCAGTGTATCTGCCACTTGTAAGGCAGCCAAAAAATCATAGACAGCTTGAGCCAGTTGCAGCGGCGACTGGCCTTCCCGCAATGCAGGAGTTAGCTTTTGGAATAAAATCACCAACTGCTCTGTGCTCTGACGCCTGATAGAATTGATTTTGCGCAAATACTCCTTTTCACTTTCACTGGGTTCATCACCAACCCATTCGTCTTCTGCCAGAGAATAACGGCGGCGGAACGTCCACTCCTCCGGGCTCGTCCAGCGTGAGCCACGAATACCAAATTTCAGGCAATAGTTTTCTAATATATCTACTTCATCTCGCGTGACCGGAAATAGATCGGTTTTGAGACAGCGAAATACCGGTTCATAGCTCCAATCTTCCATAACAACATCCAGCGCTGACCGTACCAGTTCGGCCAGCGGATGTTGTACGGCCGACCGGGTGTTATCTTGAAAAAACGGAATGCCATAATCCGTAAGTACAGTAGCCATCAATTCGGCATAGCTATCCATATCACGAATAAGAATAGCCATATCCCGCCAGCGTAAGCCCTCTTCGCGGCTCAATCTGATAATTTCGCAGGCAATCGCTTCAGCTTCTATCCGCCGATTGGCCGCTTCAGCCAAGACAAAACTATTGTCAGTCATCGGCACTACCTGGACTTTCCCGCCAAAAAACTGCTGTTCAATGGCAAGCAGCACTGGCTGCCGAAAACGGTGAGGAACAAGCAGTTCCTGGCAGGTAATATCAGCCTTTAACCCTGTCGCTAACTGTTTTAATTTATGATAGGTTTCCCATTGACGATGAAATAGAGCTTCTTCCCTGGCATGTAGCGATGTATCGGGTTGTTCCAAGCAAAGAGTTATGGTAGTCGTATCAGCGGTCTTTATGATGGCAGCAAGCACCGCATATTCCTGTGGCGTAAACCAGGCAAATCCGTCTACCCAAACCTCAGCGTGCTTAAGCAGGTTTGACTCCGGGATCTTTTCTGCCAACAGCCTAAGATAATCTTCCGGGTCCGTATACCTCCCGGTCAAAAATTCCTCAAATTTCTGGTATAACAGTGCTAAATCATGAATTTTCCCTGCCAGCACCTGATTGCCCTGACATGCTTCATGATTGGCCAGCTCTGAAAGGATATCTGGACTAACACCATACGTTTTAAACTCTTTAACAAGTCCTTCAACGGTAGCTGCAAAACTTTTTTCTGTGGCCGCACGAGTTAATAGCTTAAGGTTACCCTTATTTTCCATGAGAAGCCGGCTAAAAATCATACGTTTGCCCAATTCAGAAATATGCGGCCTAGCGGCCCCCCCGGTTTCATGCAAAACCCGGTGAGCCAGCCGGCGAAATCCCACGACATGAGCTCTAACAAAGCCTGCTGCCGGACAGGCAGCTGCCAGGGCTCGTTCCACCTCGTAGGTAACCTGTTCTGGCACAATAAAAATAAGCGGCCGACCATCAGGCGATTCGGCCAGCCGTGTACTTATTTCTTCAATGCATTTCCAGGTCTTACCGTAACCGGCCCGACCCAAAATAAAAGTAAGTTTCAAACGCCTATCCTCCTATATTGCCCTTTTCCACCATCTCATAGAACTAAAATTAGCGAACAAATTCCTCGTCAGATACAATAATTCGCTACCCTAAGCAGCTTTCCTTCTAGATTAAATTGCTAAATTTGTAAAATCATGAACCTATATACATATGTTTAAGAATTTCCGCCATTTGCTCTGCGGTAACTGGAACCGGGTTTACTCTGGTAGAACCTTTGAGACAATTGGCTACAATATTATCAAAATCTGTATTAAAATCATCGCCGGCTATACCAACTGCTGCTAGACTGGTAGGAATATTCAGTTGCTGATTCAGGTTCTTAACGGCCATAATAAAATCGCATCCCTGTCTGCAGCCAATACTTCGTGCCAATTCGTCTAACCGCTTGCTTACCACAGGGTCTTGGGCATTATATGCTAGTACATAGGGAAGTGCAACAGCATTTAGCAGGCCATGTCCTAAATTAAATCGACCGCCAAGTGCATGTGAAATGCCATGAGCCATGCCTAATCCGGTATTGTCAAAGGCTAGACCGGCTATGCATTGATAGTGATGTACTTTTTCCCGACTTTCAATGGTTTTTTCCTGATAAGATACCGGCAGCCATGTAAATAAGCCGGCAACCGCTCCCTTAGCCAGTACTGCGCTTATATCATCTACATTCCGATTAATATAGCATTCTACCGCATGCGTGAGAGCGTCCATACCCGTCTCAGCCACAACATTGTCTGGCATTGTCATGGTAAGATCGGCATCAAGAATAGCTATATCTGGAATAAAGGCCGGCGTCTTTAAGCCAATTTTTAGTGCTAACTCGCGAAAGGTAATGACAGCAGCTTTTGTCACCTCTGTGCCCGTACCCGACGTCGAAGGAATGGCTACAAACTGAAGCTGTTTGCGCTCTGATGGCAACTCACCCGCCTGGGCACGAGCAAAATCCAGTTCCGGATATTCATAAAACAGGGCCATGACCTTGGCTGCATCGATCGGAGATCCACCGCCGACAGCTACCAGCACATCAGGTTTAAATTCGCGCATACGGACAAGTCCATCCAGAACGACCTGAGTATCAGGATTTTTGCCAATACCACCGTATACATAAGTAGTGCAGCCGGCTGTTTCTAAGAGCCCCTCCACCTTGGCAATTACGCCATTTGCCTGCATGGCACTGCCGCCAGTAACAATAAAAACCCGTTTAGCCTGTATATTATTTAGTGCGGCAATAGAGCCGCGGCCAGTAATAATAGCCCGGCCGCCTAGCATAAGTTTTTTCATCTGCAACCATCTCCTTGTTGAAGTAGTGCCGAAAATTCAGTTACCAAAATTATAGTTCCACATCGCAAATCATTTAGAGTATCTGCCCCTCGCTGACGACTCAGATTTGATAGTATTAGTATTGGATAAAAAATAATTTTTACCTGCCACGAATAAGAAAAGACCGGGCTTGTTCTTAGTGTCCCTAACGTCAGATCAAATCGATATGCGATTCATAGTACAAGCGTAGGATCGCACCACCAGTAACGCATAACAGAAAAAGCCCTTGTCGGCGATGTTGCTGGTGCTCTTTCGCAAAAAAGCCGCACCAGCACTTACGCTGATACGGCTCTTGCACAACTTACTTTTGCGGTTGTTTGCCAAACCATTTTTCGTAGATTTTGGCGTATTCACCATTTTGTTTTATTTCATCCAAGGCTTTGTTAATTTTTTCAGCCAGTTCGGTGTTCTTCTTGGCTACGGCAATACCATATTCTTCAGCATTTAGGATATCGCCAACCAGCTTAGCTGACTTGTCGCCGCCTTTAGCCAGGAAGTATTGATTTACTGGAAGATCATTCACAACAGCATCGGCGCCGCCAGCCTTGAGTTCAAGAAAAGCCTCTGACGCACTGTTAAACTCACGAATTTTGGCATCTTTAATTTTTCGGGCTTGTTCAGCACCAGTAGTACCAATTTGCACAGCAATCCGCTTGCCTTCCAGATCCTTGAAGCTTTTAATAGTATCATCGTCGGCTTTTACTACAATTGACAGACCAGCTTGGTAATAAGGCTTGGAAAAGTTAACCTTCTTAGCACGCTCATCAGTAATCGTCATGGCTGACGCAATTACGTCAATCTGACCACTTTCCAAAGCGGGGATCAAACCGTCAAATGCGGTATTAACAATTTGTACTTCTACCCCCATCTGTTTACCAATGGCTTTCATGATATCTACGTCAAAACCAACATATTCTTTGCTGTTTTCATCCTGAAACTCAAATGGCGGGAAAGTAGCCTCGGCACCAACTTTTAAAACTTTTTCACTGGCATGCTGAGCTTGCT
>NZ_JBYKYF010000151.1:0-7460 GCF_057736855.1 Sporomusa sp. | reverse complement strand
GCCCGGGCATTATCGGGGTTGAAGTCAGCTAATACCTCATTGGGTTCCAGGCAAATGGTAATAATATATTCAGGAGTTAATACGATGCCAAGCGGCAGTGCATCATAACTGTCATGACCACGCATAATTGGAATATTGGTGATGACCAACATATGGTTTACATCCAGTTCAATCCGGGAACGTTCTTCTTCGTCCAAAGCGGCCTTAAGGAAATCAAGGGGGCTGCCGGTTGCGGCGGCTACTTGTTCCAGTTCCGCGGGAGTCGGGTTAATAAGATTAAACCAGGCACCTTTTTCCAAAGTGTGGAGAGTTAGTTCACACAAATGAGTACAGTTGCTACGGTATATTTTAAGCATAATTGCTCCCCCTTTCAAATAGTAAGGGGAATACAATTTCAAGCCTGAACTTATCTAAAAAAACGGATGGTTACCATTCCCGGTACATCGATAAGTCAGGCGAGAAAAACGGAAATATTCCCCTAATTTCATTAAATTGCGCAAAACTACCCCTCCAGGTCGGTCTACATCCATTTATCTCACCTGCCTTTGTTTTATCTTAAAATAGCTATATAAAGACTATAATTCTGTTTACGTTAATAGTCAACCTTTTTATATCGAAATTATGAAGATTTTCTTCTGCTTAGACTATTGATAGCGGTATTTAACGACAACGGAGTTATGATTTACAGTAAACTTTTATTTGCTGATTATCCTATTCTTCAACTAGCTGCTTCAAGTAAGCTAGTTGTTGAGCCTGGTTTATTAATTTTCTTAGAATGATACTTAATAGAAAGTTATATGTATTTGGTTATGGTAAGAGTATAATGAATAAAAATTACCTGTGGCTGTTTTGTTGACAATTCCTTGGGTGGTTTGCTATAATACTAACTGTGCCGAATACGGAGGGGTGTCCGAGTGGTTTATGGAGCTGGTCTTGAAAACCAGTGATCCCGCAAGGGACCGTGGGTTCGAATCCCACCCCCTCCGCCATAAAATTCACATTGACTTATGCTAGAGCTTTTGTTATAATCAAAATGTTCAGTCTAAGATACGGAGTGGTACTCAAGTGGCTGAAGAGGACGGTTTGCTAAATCGTTAGAGGTCGTGAGGCCTGCGTGGGTTCAAATCCCACCCACTCCGCCATATGTAAGCAGAAACGGCTATTAACCGAAAGGTTAATAGCCGTCTTTGTCATATTAAAAATAATCTTTTCTAGCAAAGGTTATTTTTAATCATCAAAGACTCGGCGAAATGTTTCTACATATTTAATATAGTCTTAGCACGAGGAAGAGTCAACAAAATGGAATAACAAAATTATGTCGATACCGATAATTGGGGCAGCTGCCGACATGTGCCCGGATGGTGTTAATGTCGATGGCAACATGACGGATATTTGCTTGGCTTTTTCTAAAAGACTTGGTACAAGCCAAGTCTTTTATCGTTAAGAATGGTGTAGGTTTATTTTTTAGGGATCAGATATATGTATAAGCAACGGGGGGACCCGCTGCTTACTGGATATACTGCCGCTAGTCAAAGTAAATGGTTAGCAGACCACTACAGGCAGGATCATTATGATATAATCGGTATTGATAGCTACATCTGTAGTGAGTTCGTCGACTGTAAGCGGGAATCCATTGGGAAGGATTGCATTAGAAACTCGCACAATGAGATATTCTTCTTCTTCTGCTACCTTGCCTTTGACTTCTACTTTATCTGGGATGACAACCGGTGGCTGGCAATCGTGCTTGCGAGGAAATTCTGTAAGTATTGTTCCTGTTAGTGTTAATAATGAAAAACCGTTGTTCGTTGGGGATGGAAGGCCGGGAACATTAACGAGAATTTTGACTTCACCGAATTTAACCCAGTCTTTGGCTCTCATGTATTACGCTCCTTTCTGAAGGGTTTAGAAAACTCCTCGCTGTATATTATGCAGTGGTCGCTGATAGTGTGAGTAGGGTTGGACTCTTACTGCATATTATCTGGCTAGGTTAAACTATTTTTGGATGTATTGTTGGAGCGTTTTTTGAAATATGTGAATAACCATTTTTTTGTTTATTGCTGGTTATACTATGTACATTCGATGAATATAAGGAGGAATAAAAATGATCTATTTGATAGGTATAGTTATTGTCGTAGCGATTGCCGCTGCCGTTTGGTTGCGACCGCGTCAACAAATCCTAAGCCGTCCGGATACTGTCCAACCCGATATGACTGCTGGTGCGGGGGGGAATGACAGTATAATGACAGGACAGATACTCGCCTATCTTGTCGGTAACTTTTTGATTGATAGTCAGCAATACCAGTCTTGGCGCAGTCTCACGCCAGAGGAACTTAAGGTAGCATTAGGAGAGGCGGGTATTATGACTGACGTCGAGTTTGATTGTTTCAACCAGCAATTAGCTGCTGAAATGCAGTTACAGATGGCAAACAAGGAGTGCAGTTATCAGGAAAAATATAGTAACTATTAGTATCAAAACTTATATGAGAATACTATATAGAAAATGTATTAAGTACAGTGAGTGATATAGGGGAAAGAGGAGGCGGAGCAGTTGTATAGTATTGATTTGCATTGTGATACCATTTGGCGGCTTATGGAGGCGGGTGAAGAGGCGAGTTTATATCGCAATTCATTCAGTGTGGATATTGAAAAACTTAAGGAAGGTCAAGTGCAGGCTCAATTCTTTGCACTGTTTGTAAATATGGCCAAGACTAGTGATCCAATGGCCCAGGCACTGGCTATGGCAGAACGGTTCCATTATGAACTTGCGCAAAATCAACAGCATATTGCGCTGGCCAGGAATTATGCTGAATTAGTGAAACATCGTTCTGATGGCAAGATTTCAGCTTTTCTTACGCTTGAGGAAGGCGGTGTACTTAAGGGGGAGCTTGCTAATCTTGAAAAGTTTTTTAATTTGGGTGTACGACTGATTACGCTGACCTGGAATTATCCCAATGAAATCGGTTATCCTAATGTTCTGCCGGAATGCCACGAGCAGGGGCTTACTCCGTTTGGTCAGGAACTTGTTGCTGAAATGAATCGGTTGGGTATCATTTGTCTGACAGGGGATTTTATGATGTGGCTGCCTTGGCGACAAAACCCTTTGTAGCCTCTCATTCTAATGCCCGTACGTTGACACCTCATCCTCGTAATTTAACTGATGAAATGATCAAACTGTTAGCAGACAAAGGTGGAGTTATGGGGCTTAATTTCGAAAAAAAATTTTTGGGTGAAGCTCCTATCAGCCGCATTGACGACATGGTGTTACATATAGAACATATGTACAAAGTGGGCGGTATTGAGGTGATTGCGATTGGTTCAGATTTTGATGGCATTAGTTCGGAAGTGGAAATTGCGCATGTCGGGGAATTGCCTAAACTGCTGAACGCATTAGCAAAGCGAGGCTTTAGTGAGGATGAGCTTGAGAAGATCTTTTGGGGTAATGCTTTAAGAGTGATTAAAGAGACATTGGGATAAGCATCAAAGAAATGATTTTGATAATTTTTGACAATTTATAGAAAATACATATAGGCTGGACAAGCAGGGTAGCTGCTGACTCAAACCATCAAACCGGCGAATGTTGTGGAAATAAGAACCAATGAGTTTTTGTAATATTTTGTCGGAAAACTTGTACATTTTGTTGTAGAAAGTTATAATAAAATTACGATATATTAATATCTGGTACTAAATTCAGATATTAGACAGCAATGGTTGATTAGCATTGCTAAATATTAGAGAAGGAAGGAATGGAGACATGGAATTCTTAGTAGCGCTAGCTGGTATCATGATGGTAAATATCGTGCTTAGCGGTGATAATGCAGTGGTCATTGCTCTGGCCAGCCGCAATTTGCCTGCGAAGCAGCAGAAGCATGCCATCCTGTGGGGCAGCGGCGGGGCAATTGTTCTGCGGATTATTCTAACACTTATTGCAGTTTATCTCTTACAAATTCCTTATGTTCAGTTTTTTGGTGGTTTGCTTCTTATTTGGATTGCGGCAAAATTACTTATTGAAGATGAGGGTGAAGAAGAGATAGAAGCAGGGTCTTCCTTCTGGGGTGCTATCAAGACTATTATTGTTGCCGATTTGGTCATGAGTCTTGACAACACGCTGGCAATTGCCGCGATAGCCAAGGGTGATTTTTTATTGCTTGTTCTGGGCCTTGGGCTTAGTATCCCGTTGATTATCTTTGGAAGTCAGATTATTATCAAAATTATGGATAGATTTCCTATTGTTGTTTATTTAGGTGCCGCTCTTATTGCTTGGACGGCTGGTGAAATGATGATGGCTGATAAAAAGATTGGTCCTGTTATTCACGGTTATGTTCCTGAATGGCTTGTGCCGGCAGTAATTACAGTTGGAGTTGTGGCCTTGGGCCTTTGGAAGAAGAAAAGTGCAAGGGAGAAGGCTGCCAATTAAGGTAATACGATAGTGATTTAGAATAATAGTTATTTTAATCAAGATATCTAACACCGCTTTTTTGGCGGTGTTATTTTTTGCAGGTTAAATTCTACATACGGCGAATAAATATAAATGTTTTATCTCCCCCAAGAGCAGGTTTTCTCAGGAAGGATTGACATAGATGAAAGCAATGCCGGAAAACATTCAGAAAAGATTAGCCTGTTTTTTGCTGCTAACCATACTGGCATTAATTGGTTTAATAGGCCGTATTGCCTGGATTCAGTTTGGTGAAGGCCAGCAGCTTAGTGCTAGAGTGCAGGAGCAACTCAGAGAAAGCAGGATTATGCAGTCGCCGCGTGGTACTATTTATGACCGTACTGGGCGGGAATTGGCAGTAAGCATCATAAGCAAGTCACTGTATGCGAATCCACAGGAGATTAAAGACCCAGATACTGTTGCTAATCTTCTTGCGCCTATTCTGGATATGAAGGCAGATAGTATTAAAGACCGGATGATAGCAGGTGCCAGCTTTGTCTGGATTAGACGAACCCTTGAGCCTGAGCAGACAGAGGCCATTATGACGCTTATTAAGGAACATAACCTTACCGGACTGGGTTTTGTTGAGGAAAGCAAACGTTATTATCCGAATAATGGCCTGGCAGCGCAAGTTCTGGGGTTTGTCGGTACTGATGATGTGGGGTTAGAAGGTCTTGAATTGGTGCTTGATAAAACCATTAAAAGCCGGCAAATCAAACAGGTTATTGATACTGATAGTTACGGGATTCCCATTTTTGCGTCAATTTTTTCCTTTATTCCTGAAAAACAGGGCTGTTCGGTTTACTTAACGATTGATAGCACCATTCAGTATATTGTCGAACGGGCGCTGGATAAGGCTATGGAACAGACCAAAGCAAAGGCAGCAACCGTTATCATAATGCAGCCGAAGACGGGGGAAATTTTGGCGATGGCTAGCCGGCCAACATACAACCCCAATCAGTTTTATCAGTATGGTCCAGAAGGATGGAAAAATCGGGCGGTTTCCATTGTGTATGAGCCTGGTTCAACTTTTAAAGCCATTATTGCGGCGGCTGCACTGGAAGAAGGTAAGGTGCGTCCTGACGAAAAGTTTATTGATAAGGGATATGTAGAAATATCCGGGCGGCGGATAAAGAACTGGAGCGGTGATAGCTACGGCGAAATTACGTTCATGGATATTATCAAAAACTCGATCAATACCGGTTTTGTGGAAGTTGGTATGCGGCTTGGGGCTATTAAATTAATAAACTATGCACGAGCCTTTGGGTTTGGTGAATATACCGGTATTGAGCTACCTGGCGAAGAAGCAGGTATCTTATTTGATCCTAGGGAAATGCGCGACAGTGATATCGCTACAATGTCAATTGGCCAAAGTATTGCTGTTACCCCGCTGCAGCTTACGAGTGCTATCGCAGCCATTGCTAATGACGGAGTACTGCTGAAACCGCGAATTATAAAAGAGTATCGTAATGAGGACGGTAACTTGATAGAGTCTTTTGATCCAATTGTTGTAAGACAAGTTATCAGTCCAGAAACTGCCCGTATTTTGACGACTATGCTCGAAAAAGTAGTGAGTGAAGGCGGTGCTCAGCGGGCTGCTGTACAAGGATATCGGTTTGCCGGAAAAACGGGTACTGCAGAAAAATTAAATCCAAATGGACCAGGTTATCTAGCAGGACATTATATCGCATCGTTTGCTGGTTTTGGGCCGGTGGAAGATCCCCAGATTGCTGCGCTGGTCGTACTTGATGATCCGGCAGGCTATTATTATGGTGGGGAAATTGCTGCTCCGGTATTTAGTGACATCATGACCCAGGTTATGCGGTATTTAAATGTTCGTCCTAATGATACTGAACAGCTATTACCACCAAAATCAGAAAAATCCCAGCCTTATGCTGCACCAGTGGTTGTTCCCGAACCACCACCAGTGGTTCCGCCAGGGCATGTTTTGATGCCTGCTCTTGCCGGCAAAACCATTCGCGAAACTGCTGATGCACTGCATCGTTTAGGACTTACATTTGTGCCTGTCGGCACGGGTGTGGCGATAAAACAAAGTGTATTACCCAATATGCCAGTTAAACCAGGTACTGAGATTGTGGTTTATTTTGAACCCAGATAATGAAAACGCAATACCAGCCATCATGCAAATCCAAGATCAGGTGGCACTACGATCAAAAACGCAAGCCATTACGAAGCTTGCGTTTTTTAACTTAATGTCAAGAAAAGCTGGTTTTGCTTTAGAAGAAAAGACTTGGCTGATGCTAAGGTCTTTACGCTGGCCAATAGCTATGGTATCTATGATGTAATCGGCACTAGCGTCATATAGGACCGTCGCAAAACCTTTTGTTGTTTTACCTGTTCCACAGAGTGCAGTAAAAAATTTATGGTAGGCTATAAAAGTGAAAGGCAGCTATAAGCCGCCTTTCACGATCAGGATAATTAATTTCCGTTAATATTAAACTGAGAAGTCATGGTACCGCTAGGAGCGGCAGTTGAATTGGTAGCTCCGGTTGAAGCGGTGGTAGTGGCAGTTGCCGTTTGACCTGTCATTGCAGCTTGGTATTGTTCAATCATGCGGCGAACCATGTGGCCGCCAACCCGACCGCAGTCAGCGGAAGTCATGGTTGACCAACCTTGGGTGCGTACGCGCTCGCTGATACCCAGTTCATTAGCTACTTCCATTTTCATATTGTCTAAAGCATTTTCGGCAGCAGGATTAACTGGTTTTCTGCTTCTAGCCATTCATTAAGCACCTCCTAAAATTTTTCTAATCCTAGTATCTGCGGTGATCAAAAACGATATCCTATAAATTTTATGTTAATTAAGTAAAATAAAACCAATTGAGTTATTTTTAATAATTTACAGAAAAAGTAAAATACTAAATTTTATATGGAAGGAATTTACAAAAGTGCGGAGAATATTGTTGTTAGTGCAAGCCTAAGTCAGAGCTAAGTTAGGTGGAGATTACACATGCATGAAATGGCCATTGCAGAAGGTATTTTGGATATTGTAGTTAAAACGGCAGCTA
>NZ_JBYKYF010000150.1:3770-7591 GCF_057736855.1 Sporomusa sp. | reverse complement strand
GGTTACCCGCAATATGTACAGCGGCCCCGCTTTAGGGGTAGAAGATATTACTGACATGGACGATACCCGGTATTTGCTAAACAAACAAGAGCGTATGCCAGTAACCGAGATGATAAAAACTTTTACCATTAATGGTGCGTATGCTTTGTTTATTGACCAGCAAACTGGCTCCATAGAAGTGGGGAAACAAGCCGACCTGGTTGTTCTGGATCAGGATTTGCTGTCCATTAATCCAGTGGATATTGATAAAGTCAGAGTAATGATGACCTATTTTGCCGGAAAACCGGTATATAGCGCTGAAGATGTGTAGCGTTCAGGGCTGTAGGATAGGGTTTAATAAACTTGTTTACAAAAAAATGGTTGTTTTGACAAGAAATAATAAAGGAGATTGTTTGTATTTAAGGTAATAAACGGTCGAAAGTTGGAAAAATATAAATAATTAAATAATAAGGAGGTTACCAGTGAAAGCGCTACAAGATCTAGTTGTCTTAGATTTGACCAGAGTGTTAGCCGGACCATATGCTTCGATGATGTTAGCTGACTATGGCGCGAATGTGATTAAAATCGAAACACCGAATGGTGGTGATGATTCCAGGGCCTACGGTCCTTTCGCCGGTACGGAGAGCGTCTATTTTATGAGCCTTAACCGCAACAAGCGTTCGATGACGCTAAATCTGAAGAGTCCTGAAGGTAAGCAGTTGTTTATCGATATGGCTAAAAAGGCGGATATTGTCTTAGAAAATTATCGTCCTGGCACTATGGAGAAATTAGGTTTGGGATATGAAACCCTGCAAAAAATTAATCCCCGCATCATCTATGCGGCTTGCTCAGGCTTTGGTCACACCGGACCTTATAGTAAGAAACCGGCTTATGATGTTATTGTTCAAGGAATGGGCGGGATTATGAGTATCACCGGCCAGGAGGATGGTGAACCTACCCGGGTAGGCGCATCCATTGGAGATATTAATGCCGGACTGTTTACGGTGATTGGTATTCTCATGGCTTTGCACTACCGGTCGAAAACGGGTAAAGGACAAAAAGTCGATGTAGCAATGTTGGATTGTCAGGTTGCGATTTTGGAAAACGCCATTGCCCGTTATCTGGCATCTGGGAATGTACCGAAACCGCTTGGCAATCGGCACCCTTCCATTACTCCGTTTGAACCATTTAAAGCAAGTGATGGATATGTTATTATCGCGGTGGGTAATGACAAACTGTGGGAGAAATTCTGCAATTTGATTGGCCGTCCGGAATTGATACAGGATGAGCGGTTTGTCACTAATCCTAAACGAACAGAAAATCAGCGCGCCCTCAAAGCCATTTTAGACACCGTGTTCCCGGCGAAAACCGTTGCCCAGTGGCTTGAGGCCCTGGAAAAGGAAGGGATTCCCTGCGGACCTCTCAATACCGTGGACAAAGTTATTGAAGATCCGCAAATTAAAGCGCGCGACATGATTGTCGAGGTTGTTCATAAAGTAGCAGGACCGGTCAAGATGGCCGGAGTACCCATCAAATTTTCATTAACTCCTGGTAGTGTAGAAAAGGCAGCTCCTTTGTTAGGTGAAGATACAGAAGAAATTCTCAAAGAAATGTTAGGATTGACTAGCGAGGAAATTACCGTATTGAGAGATAAAAAGGTACTTTAAAAAAACAGGAGACAGATATTGTCAGTAAAAAGTCTTCGACGTAGAAACAATTAAAGAATATCGCTTATTTTTAGGAGAATTTGTACGATATCGCCGTAAAAAACAATTTTTATGGGAGGAGTAAGGCTATCTAAGGAAGAAATAACAACAAATGGTCGCCATAAAGATCTAATTGTCGAAGCAAAGACGATGTGAAATTATGGGAGTATGTGTTTAGCAGGTGTTGGTGGAAAGCTCGGCACTGATTTTCCGGTGTAACTGGTTTAGGCTTGCTTGCGGCTACTAAAAAAGTCATTGCATGTGGTGCAACTATAGCTTATCGGTGCTGGGCTGGTTACTGGGCGTCCAGGTTGCTCAAGCTTGTGTATAAGGTTACCATCGTAATTGAAAATGATTACGGTCGGAAACCCACCAGGCTTGGTTGCCTGGACGGCACTGGTTATCGGCCGGCTGATATCTACAAACTACTGTAGGTACGGTGGGGATTTTACTATTCGTAATATGTAACGATATTGCGAATAGTGGAGAAACAGCAGGACAAACACCTGCAGATCTTAAAAAAATATGGAGAAAGACGGTGGAAATATGGCCAGAAGAACTATTGATGTAGATGAGCGTCCATCGCTAGCGGAAACCATTCCTCTTAGTTTGCAGCACTTATTTGCTATGTTTGGCGCAACAGTCCTTGTACCTATTCTTTTTAAAGTAAATCCTGCAACCATTTTGTTATTTATCGGTATCGGGACATTGCTCTATATCCTGATTACCAAAGGCCGGATACCCGGTTATCTTGGTTCAAGCTTTGCTTTTTTATCGCCAGTATTTGTTGTATTACCACAATACGGCTATGAAGCCGCACTTGGCGGATTTATTATGGTCGGCCTGGTTTTTTCCCTAGTGGCTTTATCCATTGGAGCTGTTGGGATGAAATGGATTGATGTTATCTTTCCGCCGGCGGCTATGGGGGCTATCGTTGCCGTCATTGGATTGGAACTGGCTCCGACGGCAGCCGAAATGGCTGGCTTGACGGCTAAGACACTGGACCCCAAAGTGATAACTGTTTCATTGTTTACTTTAGGTATTACTATTTTAGGTTCTGTTGTATTACGTGGTTTTTTTGCAATTATACCTATTCTTATAGGTGTAGTTTCCGGCTACATCCTGGCTGCATTTCTCGGTCTTGTCGATACCAGTGGTATTGCGGCGGCTCCTTGGCTGGCTATGCCCACAATTTATACTCCTACATTTGAACTTAATGCCATAGCCATTATTCTTCCGGCATCTTTGGTGGTTATCGCCGAGCATGTTGGACACTTGTTAGTTACAGGTAATATTGTTGGGCGCGATCTGGCAAAAGAGCCAGGCTTGCATCGCTCGCTCCTAGGTAATGGGTTATCGACTATGCTTTCTGGTTTCTTTGGTTCTACTCCTAATACCACTTATGGTGAAAATATCGGGGTTATGGCGCTGACTAAGGTATATAGTACATATGTTATCGGTGGTGCGGCCGTGTTTGCCATTGTTCTGTCCTTTGTTGGAAAGTTGGCGGCGGCGATTCAGAGTATTCCTGTTCCGGTTATGGGTGGCATTTCTTTGTTATAATTCGGTGTTATTGCAGTCTCTGGTATTCGGATGCTCATAGAAGCCAACATAGATTACGGTAAGGCACGAAATCTGATCCTGACTTCAGTAGTACTTATTATTGGTATTAGTGGTGCCCACATTAAAATTGGTACGGTAGAAATGAAAGGTATGGCCCTGGCTACCGTTGTGGCCATCGTGGTAAGTTTATGTTTCAAAGTGTTGGAGAAGTTCTCCCTGCTGAATGACAGTATGGATGAGTCTGATTAAAAAGATAGCTCCATTGCATCAGGTCTTATATGCAAACATTTTACCAAACAGCCCGCATTTTGCGGGCTGTTTGGTTTGTCGGAACGGAAGTAGGCTAGTAGTGATATGTTTATGTTTAAGACAAATGATAGTCTTTGAGTCTTAGTTAAGCCTGTATCCTGGTAGAAAAAGGCGCTAATCGACTTAGGTTAGCGCTTTTTTCTGCTTGGAATGAAAGGGTTTGACATTCGACTCCCAACATTTATTCTAGTTTTCCTGTTTATTCTGAGTGACAGCAATATATTTGACGATTAGAGCAGGAATTTAGCTAAAAAAGTAGAAAAC
>NZ_JBYKYF010000150.1:0-3760 GCF_057736855.1 Sporomusa sp. | reverse complement strand
ACTACCGAGGTTTTGAATATGGTAGAGCATTAGCTGTTTGCACCATTATGAGGAACAGAGTAGCGGTTTCTATCTTAGCCAAAGCTTGGCACAAGCCGTGTTTGCTTTGCGGAAAGGATGGGTCTATTATTTTTAAGCTGGCTAGTTGGGACGAATTTTATGCTGAGTTGCAACAAGACTGTAAGTTATTTATTTTCATTCTCGCGGTTTTTTGCTTATTTCGTATCGGGTTTATTGCCGCTATGCACTCCTTTCTGAGCGACACTGTGACTATTGCTGACCTTTTGGCCGCTATGTATTATGGATTGCGTATTAGCTTAAAAAGTACCGGGTTGCTTGTGTTGCTGCCAATGGTCTGCTGTACCGGTTGCAGACTATTTCTCCCGTGGAAATGGCTAAGTCGTCTTCGGTTGTATGTGGGTTCAGTTTATATTGTTATCCTTAGTTTTTTGTTTCAGGCCCGCATTCCGTACTATCAGGAATTTAGAATGGCGTTTAATCAACTGCTGTTCAATACCTTACACGATGATGTTACCGCCATTGTACATACCATTATTGCGCAATATAATGTGCCTGTTAGAATCATATTGGCCATTGTTACGGCATGTTTACTATGCAAAGTATTGAAGGTTTGGTTAGCAGCCAAACCACATACTTTTCCTCGGCTGCCTAAGTGGTATCAAAATATTGTTCTGCGGGCTGCACTGCTGATCGTTCTTTACCAATTGGCCATTTTTGTCCGGTTTGGTGGCGCCATGACCTATGCCTATAATATTGACTGGGAAAATTCAGGGGTTACAAAAGACCAATTGCTGAATGAAGCGATTTTGGATGATGTGCAGGCACTCTATCGGGCGTATGTCCTGCATGAGCGTGTTTTGTCCTCTACCGGCCTGGATATGGAACCAGGAAGGTTGGCGGAATACGGCAGCTACCTGGCTGAGCGTCCGATACCATCAGACAACATCGATGACTTTTTGCGTAAAACCGTCGAAATTGGTACAAACTCTCCGCCACGGCATGTCTTCTTGATTATTGCTGAGAGTTATGCAGCCTGGCCGTTATTACCACAGTATAGTAATCTTAACATCGCTAATGGGCTAAAAGAGATTATTGCGCAACCAGATGCAGCCTACACGCTGAATTTTTTACCCAATGGGATGAGTACCATTTCCGGGGTTATGGGAATAATTACCGGGCTGGCTGAGGCAAATCTGTACTTGAATTATTTGCCAGAGTCATATAAAGAGCCTTATAGTACGGCTATAGCACACCAGATGAAACGACTGGGTTATACAGCCGATTTTTGGTATGCTGGGCCTGCTTCTTGGGAAAAAATTAGGGATTTTTCACTGGCACAGGGATTTGATGCCTTCTATGGTATGGGTGACTTTGAGAGTGATGCAGGCAATGTCTGGGGTTGTGATGACAAATATTTGTATCAGGCCGTGCTTAGCCGGGTCAAAGATGATAAACCGGGTTTTCACGTCGTGCTTACTGTATCCAATCATTCGCCATACACTGTCGATTTGCTGCACGAGGGTTTTGATCCGGCGTTGGTAACAGCCGGATTGCCTGAAAAACTGAAAGACGATCCAGAACTTATTAAAAAACTGGGGCATTTTTGGTATGCCGATAACATGTTGGCTCAATTCGTAAAAGAAGCCTCGCGTAAATATCCGGACAGCTTATTTGTTATTGTCGGTGATCATGCTGACCGAGTGAATGTGGAACCCAATCCGCCCATGTTTGAGCGTTATGCTATTCCATTTGTCCTTTACGGCAAAGGCGTTACTAAACAAACGCTGCCTGACCATGCTGCCGGCAGTCACATTAATGTGGTACCCACCCTGCTGGAACTTGTTGCCCCGGCCGGTTTTGAGTATTACTCAGTAGGACGAAGTCTGACTAAAGGTAATGATTTTGGTATGAATTATGGCTTTTGGATTACCGCCGGACACATAGGAAAAGCCGATACTGATTATTGCGAAGCTCATACACAAGGCCAACTGCCGCCTACGCAGGATAAAATTCGGCAAGAAATTGATGCGGCTAGGGCTATTTCCTGGTGGCGGATAAAGTTCGGGAAAACTCTGCAATCAGCGACAGCGATTTAAAGAGCATTGGCAAATAATACTCTAAGCGCTGCCCCTGGTTGGCTCATTCACATACCTAATTGGATATGCTATACTAATATCTGGATATAACATAGGAAGCGAGTGAAGTTTGTGAAAAAGTATGTAGTTACTTTTGCTGTGATGATGACATGGTTGTTGATGGTTACGGTTGGCTGTGCTGGCAGCAATAGCACGCCGATGCCGGCAGAGAACAGCCCTAAAACCCAAGAAGTGGCGGCAAAGAAAAACCGTGTAGCCTTGTTTGAAACTTCTAAAGGCAATTTCCGCGTCGAACTGTTTGAAGATAAAGTGCCGCTAACTACCAAAAATTTTATTGATCTTGCCAATAAAGGTTTCTATGATGGTCTGATTTTTCACCGCGTTATTGATAACTTTATGATTCAGGGCGGTGACCCGAAAGGTAATGGTACGGGTGGCCCGGGGTATCGAATTCCTGATGAATTTCATCGCGATTTAAAGCATGTCGAGGGAGTGATTTCGATGGCCAATGCCGGTCCTAACACCGGCGGATCTCAGTTTTTTATTACTTTGACAGCTACACCATGGCTGGATAACAAACACGCCATATTTGGTAAAGTCATTGAGGGAATGGACGTTGTTCACACCATTGGCAAAGTAAAGACCAATTCTCAGGATAGACCACTTGAAGATGTTGTGATCAAAAAGATTACGATTGAAACTGCAAACTAATTTAGCACAAACTCATTTCAGGAGAAAGTCATGAAACAATTACGCCTACTCATCAGTAAGCTGCTCTTAGCGGTATGTTGTCTCTTGCCAGTGGCCTCATATGCGGGGATTAAGGAAGATTATGAAGAGTCACGTACCTTATTACTGGCTGCAAGAGCTTGTCTGGCAATTTATAGTGACCGGACAGGCAGGCTTTCATATGAGTATCTTACGCAGGAAGGTTGGGAGATTCAGCCGTTTGTAGCTGACGGTGAAATTGACGATGCCCGGTTTTTGATAGCGAAAAAGGAACCGGCTGATGGTGGGCCGCCAATATATATCTTGGCCATTGCCGGTACTGAAACGCTTAAAAATATGAAAACCAATCTGACGCTTGGGCAAGTGTATTTTGCCGGAAATACTCTTGAAGAATTTGCTGCTAATACGGCGCTGAAGCATATGCCTGATTCGGCGCCTAAGGTCCATCAGGGGTTTTATAAATATGTGGAGGCAGCATTTCAGATCAAAGTATCAACAAAGGATAACAGCACACCCAGGCCATTAACTGAATTATTGCTGGAACATCGGGATCGCAAAGTGTATTTGACAGGACACAGCCTGGGAGGGGCGGCGGCAACGATTGCAGGCGCACGCCTGTTGAGCTTAGGCGTAAATCCGGATCAAATTGAGGTAATTACCTTTGGGGCGCCTGCTGTTGGCAATAAGGCTTTTGCGGAACGATTTGCACCGATTTTGCCCCTAACCCGGGTGGTTATCGAGGGGGATCCGATAACGGGAATATTACAGGGACTGCCTGGCTATGAACAATTTGGTCGGGAAATACTCTGGAAAAGGCGGGATGTCACCCAGAAAGGGCAGCATGCAATGGTTAGTTATTTAGATGTTGCCCTCAAGGATTATTATGACAAACGACACCAAGCTGAGCGGCTAGG
>NZ_JBYKYF010000149.1:386-7613 GCF_057736855.1 Sporomusa sp. | reverse complement strand
GAAATTGCGGAAGATCATAAAACATTTTGTGGTCAATTGATCCCGTTTTTCTGTCAAGCACCAATAGCCGGGAATGATCGCGTGGCTCAACCGGCTGCTGCGCTATGAGTTCTTCCGGTAAATCATAATCAAAATCCGAAACCAGCATGTAATCCCTCTTTATTTATGGCCTATATATAGGCTTTTTTTATTTCTATACCTTGGTAGTAGTGTTTCAATATATCCTTAAAATATTCGGTATTACCCGGTGGCGCCTTTTCGGCCATAGCTTTAGCCCCCCACTGGGACAAGCCAAGTCCGTGCCCCCAGCCAAAACCATAAATAATCACAACATCAGATGGTTCGCCAGTAATACACCGAATGGCATTATGAGTCTGCGGGTATTGGTTTTTTTTGGTGGAAAAAACTGGCTGATCTACAACTGCACGTACATTACCTGTGGTAGTTATATCAAACAGGGTGCTCTTTAGTTCTAACATATTTCTTATTTTTGTACCTGAAATTTCTACACTGCCGTTGGTACCGATGAGCCGGACCGTTTTAACTCGGCCTGATACACCTCTGTCGTTATTGGAAGGATTATCCAATGGTGACAACTCAATGGCTTGGAGATGACCAATAGTATAACCGGCTTTATTAATCGCTTGATTAAGTTCGGCAATTGTCAGCTTTTTTTCCCATTTGAAATAAGGACAATCTTGATCGAAATCAACTACCCCTTTTAAATAGGGCTCTGGCGAAGACCAGACATTTTCACTATTTTCAGTGTGTCCGCCTGAACTGCTGTGAAAGTAGGCAGTTATTAATTTACCATTATGCAGCAAGACTAATCCTCTTGTTGCATTGACTGCTTCTATGGCTCTAGGAGTTTCGCTTTCTCGCCCGCCATATACTTGACAATCCGTAGTGGCACATACATCAAACCCATCGTTTTTATGTTTATTGTAACTAGCCAACGCATACGTACGTGCAGCTACGGCCTGGGCTTTGACCGCTTCCATTGCCCAGTCTGGCGATATCTCATTTTTGATGATTCCATATAAATACTCTTCAACCGGTAACGTATTGACTACTGTTAAACCGGATTTGCCAGCAGTACGGTGGATACTAATATCTCCACGATACCGGCGGTTATTAACATGGGTAAACTGCTCGATAAACACCATTACATTTTCTTTTTTGAGAATTACATGGATGTCTGTAGCTGCAACCGGAGTGTCATTAATGGCTAAGCTATTATTTTTGGCAGAAACTGTTGCTTTTTCATATGCGCGGAAACTTCCTAATATCTTATTTGTTCCGGCACTAACCAGATTAAATGGAGCATCTGCCGTAATCTCAACACTTGGCTGTCCAGTTAATATCCCTACACGTAGGCTTGGTTCCATAGGCCATAATGTTTCTTTTGCCTCAGTCTGGGCTTGACCGGGTAATGGCAAGAACAAAAGAACAAAAATAGCCAGCAGTAACCATTGTAGCATATGTTTATGCACGCGCATACCTCCGGTACTATTTTCTTGCGAACAAATTTAAAATTATTGTTAAAACAATACTTAAAATAATGGAGGTGACAATCGGGAAGTGGAAACTAAAGTTACCTCGTTCAATATGAATGTCACCTGGCAATTTCCCCAAGCTAAAAATTTTACCGCCAAAATGGAATATTGCCCCGGCGATTAGCAAAATTACGCCAAATAGCATTAGCAGTTTGCCAAAAGAGTCAAATCCGCCTGTCATCACTTCTGTCCTTTCCGTGGTTTATAATATCGGTCTCTTTCACTAAAGATACAACCACAATAAGGCTGTCGATACATTTCCAATTCTCTGCTTATCTGAACTCCTTCCTGCCAGCCTGGCCTAAAATCGACATAAAAAAATGAAACTCCCTGCTCGCTTGCCGCTGCTTCAGCTGCTGCTTTAATTAAATCATGCTGCTGGTAAGGACTCACCAGCAGGGTAGTACTAAAACAGTCAAAACCATGCTCCTTAGCATAGCGGGCCGTTTGCTGCATTCTTAAATCATAGCATTTGCGGCACCGTCCACCAGGAGCTGTGATTGCTTGCTGCAAAAACTCTTCTAATGTATACCGCTCATCAATAATTATCTGGCTCAATCCAATTTTGTCAGCAAAATTTTTTAGGGTATCTAAGCGACGCATAAATTCTTTGTAAGGATGGATATTAGGATTATAAAAGTAGCCGGTTATTTCATACTCTGGATACTGTTCCCTCAAATGTTTCAGCGGAAATACCGAACACGGACCACAGCATACATGTAACAGCATGCGCATTACTAAGTCACCTACCACAATTTTTCTTGGTATTCTTTAGCTTTGTATGGAATATTGAGATGGCTATAGGCAGCCGGGGTAGCAACTCGCCCCCTTGGAGTTCGGGCGATAAATCCCATCTGCAGTAAAAATGGCTCATATACATCTTCGATGGTTTCTGTTTCTTCACTGATAGCAGCAGCCAAGGTATCAAGGCCAACCGGGCCACCATTAAACTTTTGGATAATGGCGTTCAGCATATTTCGGTCAGTTTTATCTAACCCGTATTTGTCTACTTCTAACAGTTCCAATGCCTTATCAGCAATGACGTCAGTAATGACGCCATCACCTGTTACTTGCGCAAAATCTCGTACCCGCTTTAACAAACGATTGGCAATACGTGGCGTACCACGGGATCGCCTGGCAATTTCGCGGGCGCCGCGGGGCTCGATAGCCACGTTGAGTATTTCGGCAGCTCTGTTTACAATGCACTCTAGATGCTCTGTCGTATAATATTCCAGTCGGCAAATAACCCCAAACCGGTCTCTAAGCGGTGCTGCAAGAGCACCTGCTTTGGTTGTTGCCCCTACCAGCGTGAATTTAGGCAAATCCAGGCGAATTGAACGGGCAGAAGGTCCTTTGCCGATAATAATATCAAGTGCATAGTCTTCCATTGCAGAATACAGCACTTCTTCTACTGATCGGGATAAACGATGAATTTCATCAATAAACAGAACATCTCTTTCCCCTAAGTTGGTTAGTAATGATGCCAAAGCCCCAGGCCGTTCAATTGCCGGACCGGAAGTAATCCGAAAATTAACCCCCAGTTCGTTGGCAATAATTCCTGCCAATGTAGTTTTTCCCAATCCAGGCGGTCCATACAGTAATACATGATCAAGTGCCTCGCCACGGGCCAGTGCGGCCTGTACAAAAATGGATAAATTATTCTTCACTTGATCTTGTCCAATATACTCATGCAAACGACGCGGTCGCAGGCTATATTGCCAGGAATCGACCTCTTGCTCGCCTGATGACACAATACGTTCTTCCACCAGTTAGCTCCTCCCAGTTACTTTCGGCCAAATTCCTTCAATGCAAGCCGAATCAATTGTTCTAATGATATCGCTGACTGCGCTTTGCTTTCACGTTCATACACTTTCCTAATAACAGGTGTAATTTCAGCGTGATTATACCCTAGAGCGGCAAGCGCTTGGATAGCCTCCTGTATAATATCTCCTGTAAGGTTTGTATCTGCGGATAACTGTCCGGACATGGTTGGGTTAAACTCATCACTTATGCCAATTTTGTCTTTTAATTCTAAAATAATTCTTTCTGCTGTTTTTTTACCGATACCCGGTATTTTGGTTAATATGGCAGCATTATTAGTGCTGATTGCAGCCCGAAAATTTTGCGGCGTTATCGTTGATAAAATACCAGCCGCTACCTTAGGTCCAATGCCTGATACAGAAATAAGGTGTAAAAATAGTTCATATTCTTCTTGTGTATAGAATCCGTGTAATGTCAATGCGTCTTCGCGAACATTAAGATAGGTAAATAAAGTTGCCGGCTGACCAACCACCAGTTTCTGCCTAGTTGAATTAGGAATAAAAACTCGGTAGCCAACCCCTTGAACATTGACAAAACAACTGTCTGTAAATAAATGTGTGACTATTCCTTTAACGTAACCTATCATTCGTAACCCTCGTTCTGTTAATACTTCCACAATGCGCAGTGCAGATTGCTACAGCAAGTGCATCGGCAGCGTCATCGGGATGCGGCTTGTTCGGTAAATGCAGTAGCCTTTGGGTCATATAAATCACCTGCTCTTTGGTTGCCTTGCCATAACCGGTTACTGCCTGTTTCACTTGTAGCGGCGTAAACTCAGCCAGGTTGAGATGATTTTGAGCCGCTGCTAATAATACTACCCCTCTGGCTTGGCCTACGGCCATAACGGTTCTAACATTTTTATTCATAAATAAAAGTTCTACGCCCATAATTGCAGGCCTATACTGTTTAATCAGGGAATCAATTTCCTGATGAATTTTATGTAATCGCATTCCTGCTTCCATATCTGGCGTTGTTTCAATAACGCCATAAGCTAGTGCTTTTAATCGGTTTCCCTGCGTTTCGACCAGACCATAACCACATATTGCTGTGCCAGGGTCGATTCCTAATACTATCATTTGCTGCCCCCTTTTCCCAGTTTCATTCGACAAATTGAAGCACTTTTCCTGTTTCAAAAAATAAAAAGAGAGGCTTTGCCTCTCTTTAACGCGCCTGCATACCTTCTAATGTTCTGAGTAACTCTTCTTTCGATTGTACAACCAATCCCTGCTTTAATTCTTGAACATCTTGTGGCATTAAAGCAGTTATAGGTATTGTTGTTACTTCTTTAACTATGGCTTTGGGGCCAGGTCTTCCACTAAAAACTGTTACATACCCATCTTTGATACCAATGAACATATTATTGGCATGCTCTCGGCATAAACTGTCTACCTGTAGTCTCATTTCCACTTCTTTAGTGTCAAATTTATCGATAGACCAGCCAGAATAGATTTTTTGAACTTGATTAAGAGTTAGACCAATTAAATTGTCAGGCGGCTTAGTTCGAAATACTTCTTCATCATTGCATTTGGTATACATTATTTTTTGTACAAGTTCGGTATTGGTTGATATTTTAATTTTTCCATCCTGCTTAACAGCTTCGGTTTCATTCGGGTTAAACAGTTTAGCATCCATATCGACCTGAGAAGCATAAAACCCAATACCAAACAATAATAAAATTAGACCGCCAATTAATACAGGCTTTAGAGGGATGGGCTTGCCAAACAATGTTACCTGTTGTAATGAGGCAAGTTTTGCAATAAGTTTAGACCACATACTGGCAACACTCCTTTCTCTAGCGTTGCCAGTAGTTTTCCCAAAAAATACAATAAATATACAAGTTTTACAAGCAAATGAAATAAATACCTAGATAACAGGCAAAATCTGCTTATTATTCTGCAGAATCTTCCGGAATATCAAAATTTGTATATACTTCCTGGATATCATCATGATCTTCTAGTGCGTCAAGCAGTTTCATCATTTTCACTGCCTCATCACCAGATAAGCTGGTCGTTGTCTCCGGTACCATGGTAATCCGGGCAACTATTGGTTTAATATTATTTTTTTCTAATTCTTCTTGGACTTTTTCAAAATCATCCGGCGCAGTGGTTATTTCAAACTGATCGTCAACGGTTTCAAAATCTTCTGCTCCGGCATCGAGTACCATGAGCATTAGGTCTTCTTCCTTGATGCCATCCCGCTCAACCACAAATACTCCTTTTTGTTTAAACATCCAAGAAACGCAGCCTGTTTCTCCAAGATTGCCACCATATTTAGAAAATAGATGACGTACGTCGGCTGCAGTTCTGTTGCGATTATCAGTCATGGCTTCAACCATAATAGCTACACCGCCGGGTCCATAGCCTTCGTATGTAATTTCTTCATAATTGCTGGCTTCCACTGTACCTAAGCCTTTCTGGATCGCACGTTGGATATTCTCTTTGGGTATATTATTTTCTCTGGCTTTTTGTAATGCCAATTTTAAACGCATGTTGCCTGTTGGGTCAGAACCACCCAATCGTACGGCAACAGTAATTTCACGACTAATTTTGGTAGTCACTTTGCCACGTACAGCATCCATCTTGCCTTTTCTGTGCTTTATATTAGCCCATTTAGAATGTCCTGCCATTGTAATACTCCTCTCAGACTATCTGAATCGCCAATATTGTAACATAACAGGAGGTAGTTGGCAAAGCAGTTTTTTCAAACCCACTCAATACTCACTTCTTTGCCTTTTTGTTGCAGTACATTTTTTAGATTATTTAATACTTGGGCTTTGAGGTTCATCTGCATGGGGAAATAGGGATTTTGGTGTGCTGGATTAACAGCTAAACCGGCAATAACGTTAATTTTATCCGCCTCGCTAAGCAATTTGGCAAGCAAAGTGGCACCATCGCGTTTAGTAGAGTTATGTATGTTTGTAACATTTGTTAACCGACCGACAGTTGCATTTAACGTGAGTATTCCTTCTGTGACCAAATCAATACCATCAAGGAAGCCGATAGGTGGAATTTGTGGATCATGGCAGGTTAAATCCATTTTCAGTGGACAATTCATGATTCTGCTAACTATTTGAGCAGTAGTTCCTCCTGCAACCACCTTTTTTCCTGGCAAAGAGAGCAGTCGTCTGACAAGTGGTTCATCAAGGGCTGTATTGGCTGGAGGACCGGTAAAGATGGTTAATTGCTGAGGATAACGCATTTTAACCACAAGACTTGTGGAATCATCTCCTGGACAGCCGATATAATAACCCTCACAACAATTTATCAAATGCTGTCCAAGCGTTTCAGCATCTATATTTTCATTCCATGTTGCCTCTAGTTCAGTGGCTACTCCTTTCCAACCCCACCCCAGTTTCAGTAAGCCACCGATGCCTGCGTGTATAACTCCATCAGTTACCGCCACTAATATATCCGCTTCCTGGAGATACAGTTCCCCTTCGCGAATGGTTTTACCGCTCACTATCTTTTCTCGGGTTGGAAATGGAATTACCTTTCCCTGGCGTATTAAAAAGGTGGTTGGACAGTCAAATTCGACCACCGTGGTTTGACCGTCAGGACTTATTTTTATGATATGTAATGTTGAGTAGGCTATCTTCCGTTGACGACAGACTGGCAGAGTTTCTGCAATGGTGTTTACGACATCTTCAAGCGGAATGCCGCGTTTGAGCATAACGGTGGCAATCTTTGTCGTTAATGTAGCTAAGATATTCGCTTTGACGCCACTTCCAAGTCCGTCAGACATTACAATGATCGTCGATTCTGGTGTCCTAACGATATCTACATTATCTCCGCATAATTCTTCGCCGTCTTTGCATAATTGGGCAATTCCAACCTCAGCATGAAGCTTTTGC
>NZ_JBYKYF010000149.1:0-376 GCF_057736855.1 Sporomusa sp. | reverse complement strand
GGGCAATTAACTCCAGCAGGGCGGACTTGGTTTCGGCGGTTGTTTCGCCCAGCAAACCTGCAATTTCTTGAGCGACATGCATTTGTTTATTTATAATGTCTGTTGCTTTTTCTACTGTTTCCAGTTTCATCTGTTTAAGTTCACGATTTCTTAATTCATGGGCCGTTATATCAGTAATAATAGCAATGACCAACCCATGCTCAGGAACAGGTATAATCATTTGTTCAGTAATAATATTATAAAGAGGATACTCAACTCTCTTGCCGACAATTTTATGCCCAAATTTTGCCGCGGCAATAAAATCAGAGCAGTTAAATAGTTCTGTCAGACTCATACCTTTATAGATTTGTTTCATCTCCTTCCATGTTAATTTCAA
>NZ_JBYKYF010000148.1:5701-7628 GCF_057736855.1 Sporomusa sp. | reverse complement strand
GAAGAAGGGTCGGTGGGAGCCGGAACCGGGGCTACTGTTGGTAAGGTTTTTGGCATGGCACATGCTATGATGGGCGGGATTGGTACTGCCTGCTTTACTGCGGGTGAATTAATTGTGGGGGCTATTGTTGCGGTTAACTGCCTGGGTGATGTAGTTAATCCGGCTAATGGACAGATTGTGGCCGGCGCCTTCCAAGAGCAGCCGTTTGCCTTTTTGAACTGTGAAGAGAGAATGCTTACAGCAGTACAGGAACCAGTTAATCGGTTTGCCGGTAACACTACCATTGGTACGGTTGTTACTAATGCTATTCTGACCAAAGCGCAAGCCACTAAAGTTGCTTCCATGTCGCATAATGGTTACGCCAGGGCTATTCGTCCGGCACATACCCTGTTTGATGGTGACACGATTTTTACTTTGGCAACAGGTCAGGTATCAGCCGATATCAATCGCGTCGGTGTCCTGGCAGCAAGGGCGGTAGAGCAGGCTGTGCTGCGGGCAGTTACTTGTGCAACCCCGTTAGCTGGGTTTAAAGCATTTCAAGATATAGCTGCTTTAACTCGTAACTGTACAGGGTGAGTTAAGGGTAGCTTAATAAAAAGGCGAGATTGCACGCCATAGGATGGCAATCTCGCCTTTGAATATTATCCGGAACATGTTATGATAAGCGCGCTTTTACAAACCGTTCAATGCGTTCTAAGGCGGCGGTAAGGTTGGCGATGGATGATGCATAAGAGCAGCGGATAAAGCCTTCGCCACTTTCGCCAAAGGCATCGCCGGGAACTACTGCTACTTTTTCGGTGCGCAGCAGTTCTTCGGCAAATTGCAGTGAGTTTAACCCGGTTTCTTTAATGGAAGGGAAGATGTAAAAAGCGCCTTTGGGTTCAAAACAGCTAAGCCCCATACTGCGCAGTCCTTTCACCATCAGTTGGCGGCGGCAGTTATATTCAGCCACCATTTTTTCCATGTTGGTCTTGCCGTTACGGAGCGCTTCGATGGCCGCAACTTGAGCGGTGATGGGGGCACATAGCATGGTATATTGATGAACTTTATTCATTGCGGCAATAAAGTCAGGATTGGACAAGGCATAGCCGATACGCCAGCCAGTCATGGCATAGGCTTTGGAAAAACCGTTTAGGAGTATGGTCCGGTCACGCATATCCGGCAGACTGGCAAAACAGGTATGGGTACCTTCATAGGTGAGGTCACCATAAATTTCATCAGAGATAACAATCAGGTCATGCTTTTTGGCAAATTGGGCAATAGCAGCTAGTTGTTCTTTGGGCATAATGGCGCCAGTCGGATTGTTAGGATAGCCGATAAGAAGGATTTTGGTGCGGTGAGAAACCAGTTTTTCCAGTTGCTCTACCGTGACGCGAAATTCATGTTCCATACTTGTCGGCACAGGTACAGGGGTGCCGCCGGCCAGCATGACACAGGCTTTATAAGAAACGTAACAGGGCTCAGGAATGAGTACTTCGTCTCCTGGACCTATCAGGGCACGAATAGCCAAGTCAAGGGCTTCACTGACACCGACGGTAACTAATACTTCTTTACGGGGGTCATAACGGACATCATAGTTTTCATACATCATGCGAGTAATTTCTTCGCGGAGTTCCAACAGACCATAGTTAGATGTATACGACGTATAACCTTTGTGCAGGCCATGAACACAGCTTTCTCTGATATGCCAGGGCGTAACGAAATCAGGTTCGCCGACACCTAGGGATATAACCCCTTTCATTTCGGCGGCAATATCAAAGAATCTCCGGATGCCGGAGGGAGGAATGGCTCTAACATTAGGTGAAATGCGTTCAGCCCAACTCATGGCGACACCACCAGTCGATGATCTTCTTCGCGGTCGTCAAGGATAAAACCGGCATATTTATACGGTTTAAGCATAAAGTGGGTGGATGTGCTGAGAACACCG
>NZ_JBYKYF010000148.1:3617-5691 GCF_057736855.1 Sporomusa sp. | reverse complement strand
GTGGAGAGCTTAGTGGCGACAAATTTGGCCACTTCTTTTAGCGATGGCCCTTCGACAGTTACGCTGAGGTCATAGCCGCCAGACATAAGGTAGACATTCGTCACTTCCGGAAACCGGTAGATGCGTTCGGCTATGGCATTAAAACCAACTTCTCGCTGGGGGGTGATTTTAACCTCAATCATGGCAGTTACTTTATCCACACCAGCTTTCTCCCAATTGATGATGGGATGATATTTAACAATGATTTTTTCTTCTTCTAATTGTTTAATTTTCGCAGCTACTTCTTCTGGTGACATGCCAAGGTGTAGTGCTAATTGTTCAACCGGCTGGGTGCAGTCTTTTTCTAAAAGCTCCAGTAATTCCTTCATAAACTACTCCTCCTAATAGTATAGATATAAATAAAAAATCCCGTCCTAAGAAAAGGACGAGATTATTGTTCCCGCGGTACCACCTAAATTAGCCATAAGGCTCACTTGATCCTGTTAACGCCAGGTACGGTAAAGCTTACTAACACTTTCAGCCTACAGCTCAAGGGTGGCTTTCACAAAACGTCTTCCGCCGGTTTTCACCCTAGCCGGCTCTCTGGTGGGTAAGACAGTTTTGTTACTTTCCCTATCATCACTCTTTGCATTATGAAGTTACATACAGAATTAGAAGTTGTATATAGAATATCATAAATACATGATTAGAGCAAGTCGAATTATCAGTTTTTGTTTGCCCAACTTTACAACTATGTTCGTAAGCGCGGCGTTACCGTTCACAATAAGTTAAGATATCTGCCGCTGCAGGCGGCGTACGTGCAAATGGAGTAGACTTTTTATCCAAGCGCTTATTAGTTTTGGTTAGGTGAAACGAGTCCACTATATTTCTTTACTCATATCTTTAATTAACTGATGGATTTCTACTTTTTTGGTCAGCAAGCCGGTTTGCAGCAGAAATTCCTGTGTTTTTTCCAAATCTTTGATATCTTTGTCAGTTATAGTCGGATTAAAATCATACCAGGCGTACATGGTCTTGACATCGTCCAGCGAAATTCCGGTTTCTTCCGCAGCCATCCGGTAAACTTCTTCCTGATGGTCTTTCATGTAAGCTAGGCTTTGGTTATGTACTTTCATATAGCGTTTGACAATTTCAGGCTGTTCCTTGAGAAATTTGCCGTCAACTGCAATCACAATGGTGGCGTCCAAGAGACCTTCGCCAGTAGTAAGAATCCGTCCGCCAGCTTCCAAGGCTTTGGGTACAGCCGGGCCGGCAACCAGTGCGGCGTCTGCATCCCCTGACATCAGGGCGGTTACCGCTTGGGGAATGCCCATATTGACGAATTTCACGGAATCGGCGGAGAGTCCTTGTTGCGAGAGGGAAGCTAACAGCAACTGATGAAGAATGGTTCCTTTGGGTCCGGCTACAGTGCGGTCTTTGAGGTCAGCGACAGTTTTGATGTCTGGATGTTTGGTCATGATGACAAAGGCTTTAGGAGCGCGGCTGTACATCCCGATAATTTTAATATCCAGTCCGTTGGCGGCTGCTAAGATGGCTGAAGTGCCGCCAAGCGCGTTGCAAAAGTTAAGCGAACCGGCCGCCAGTGCGGCTGTCATTTTCGGGCCTTCGGTTATTTCGGGAAATACCACCTTAATATTATCTTTGGCAAATTCTTTTTCAAACAGTTCTAGCTTTTTTTCTACTATGGACGGAACATTCAGCGGCAGTTTGACATAGGAAATACTGATGGTGTCAGGTTTTTTTGCCGTTGGCTGACTGGTCGTGCAGCCGGTAATTGTCAATACAAAGATGAGTAATAACACCAGGGCAACTAATTTTCTCATAGGTTCACACTCCTTTTTTTATTTTCCCATAATGGCCTGCAGCACCTGTGTGCGGATATCATAAAAGGCTTTGTCGGCAGTATTGCGGGGATAGGCAAGTGGTACCGAAATGTCATTAAGAATTTTCCCGCCGCCCATGACGATGATCCGCTGGCCTAAAAGGACGGCTTCGTCCACATCATGGGTAACAAACAATATGGTTTTACGTGCCAGGTGAAATATCTGGACAAGTTCTGTTTGCAGGCTGGCTC
>NZ_JBYKYF010000148.1:0-3607 GCF_057736855.1 Sporomusa sp. | reverse complement strand
GTGAAGGCATCTAACGCGCCTAATGGCTCATCCATTAAGATGATATCCGGATTGTAGCACAGAGCGCGTCCTAGGGCTGTCCTCTGGGCCATGCCGCCGGAAATCTCGCTAGGATAGGCCTGGCTGAACTCTTCCAGGCCAAGCAGTTGCAAATAGTGAGTTACGGTTTGTTTGACATGGTCGCGGTTGGGCTCATTCATGAGGGCAAAAGCCATATTGCCTTCTACTGTCAGCCAGGGCATGAGCCGAGGTTCCTGAAAGACCAGCCCGATTTTGGCATGTGGAGGGGTAAAAATAAGTTGGCCGTTCGTTTTGGTTTCCAGGCCGGCGATGAGCCGGAGCAGCGTGGTTTTGCCGCAGCCGCTGCGACCGACCACTGTGACAAACTCACCAGTTCCAACCGTAAGATTAATGTCTTTCAGCGCTGCAACCTGGCGATTGTCAATGGTGTATATCTTACTAACATGGTTAAGGGTTATAGCTGCCATGCTCTGCCGTCCTTTTAGCCCAAGGCATACCATACTGGGCGAGTTTTAAAAACAGATAATCAATAAAGTAACCGATAGTGCCAATTGTAAGAATCCCGATAATCACAATGTCTGACCGCGAAATTTGCTCAGCATCCAGAATCATGTAGCCGATACCAGCTGAGGCAGCGACAAGCTCAGCGCCGATCAGCGCCCGCCAACTGTACCCCAAACCAAGACGGATACCAACAACTATGGAGGGCAGACTGGCAGGCAGAATAATACGGCGGAATTTTTCACTTGGTGTTAGGCCAAAGATATCGCCTACTTCCAGCAGTTTCTTATCACATTGGCTTATGCCGTTTAAGGTGTTTAGGAATACTGGAAAGAAAGAAGCCAGAATAATTACGGCCAGTTTGGAAGCCTCGCCAATACCCAGCCAGAGAATCAGTATGGGGATACAGGCAAGTGGCGGAATGTGCCGGATGAACTCGAGCGGAGGATTGATAAACGGCGTAAACCGTCGGTTCATGCCTAAAAGCACTGCCAGCGGAAAGGCAAATAAAAAGGAAATAGTAAAACCTACAATAACCCGGTAGAAACTGGTAGCTACATGATATAACAATATTCCTTTTTCCAAAAGTACGAGGGCAGTAGTTAGCACTTGGGCGGGAGGCGGGATAATATACATACTGATAAGCTCAAGTTTGGTCACAATGAACCAAATGAGTAGCACAATGGCCGGGATTAGGAGACCTTTCAACCAGTTCATTACCACGTAGCTCCTTTAGGGTAGATATAATCCGAGAATGTAAAATTATAATTATTATTTCGACATGAATGTAAGTAGATTCCTGCTAATAACACTTATTACCAGCAGGTAAGGCAAAATACGAATGTTAAGAATGGTAAGACGAGGGACGATTTTGCTTGCATGCAGGCAAAATCGTCCCTCGTTACGTGTGCAGCGTGTATTAAGTTCTTCCGGGTGAGGGGCTATGTTGAAATGGTTGGTCTATCTGTTAAGCAAGGGAGTAAGCCTCCCCTGATGCAGAATGTGCAGATAATACATGGCCCGGGATATGGCAACATAGAGAAGTTTAGCATCCTGATAATCGGCAGTAAATTTTCTATCAGAAGCATTCCAGATAATAACCCCGTCAAATTCCAGGCCTTTAGCCAGAGGTATGGAGGCGACGGTGATACCGCCGCGGTAACTTAATTCGTTGGCAGTAATGAGATTAAGGTTGGTCAATTCGGGAGCGGCTGCTTGCAAGCCGGCGTATAGTTTATGACTGTCGGATTCTGATTTTGTCAGAATACCGATAGATTTACAGCCTAAGTTTTTAAACTCTTCAATGGTTTGGATAGTTCGCTTAAGGGCTGCCATGACGTTAGGAATTGGCTCAATAACTGGTTGTCTGCCAATTTCGAAGACCGGGATTGCCTTCGAACGGCCAGCAGGAATCACCTGATTGAACAACTCAACAATTTCCTTGGCAGAGCGATAACTGAAGTTAACTTCAAAGTAGCGGCATTTCGCTTCCGCAAAAACTTCTTTTAGCAGTGCCTGCCAACTGGTAAGTCCCCGGTCAGTATGGATGGCCTGGGACATGTCGCCCATGATGGTGAAGGAGGTATTGCGGGACAGGCGGGAGAGGATGATGTATTCTAACAGATTGACGTCTTGCCCTTCGTCAACTGCAATGTGATCAAACTGTTCCATATGGCTGAAGCCATCGATTAAGTATTTTAGATAACACAGCGGTGCTAGATCGTCGCGTTCAATTTGGCCGGATCTAAGATTGGCCAGTGTATGAGTGGTTAATACATCAACAGCAATACCTGCCGGTTTTATCTTACGCCAGACGGCTTTATCTTGCATAAGTTCGGCATATGCCGGCAGTAATTTTAGAAAGGGCCATTTGGTAAAATGCTGTTTGCTAAAGGCTTCACCTTCAGCAGCATAACGGACTGCCGTTTTTTCGTCGGTATTTGCTTCTCCCCGTTTATAACGGGCTTCATAGACTTCTACAAAGTTTTTTATGCGGAAACGGATATATTTTTGTAGCGACTGTAACCGCTCGTTATAGGGAACACTAGCACCCTCAAGCACTTTTTCCAATTGCTGTTCTCTGGTGATAGTTAGTTGATTGTCAAATAGACGGATGTCTTTGAGTTTCTGACAAAATTTTTCCAGTTGCTTTTCTAAAAACAAGTTCATGACCTTAATACACTCAGGTGTCCCTTTCCATCTGGCTGCGGCGGCCAGCTCTTTGCTGGCATGGGGTATTTGTTTGATGGCAGGGATAAACTGCATAATGGCTATTGCCAGATCAGTAAATGTCGTCTGTTTGACGTCCTGAGCATCAATTTCAGGCAGTAGGTCAGAGATATAGTCTAAAAAAATCTTATTGGGTGCAACAATAACAAGCTTTGCCGGGTTGAGTTTTTCGTTATACAACAGGTAGGACAAGCGGTGCAGGCCAATGGTGGTTTTGCCTGAACCTGCTACTCCTTGGATAATGGTGACTTGATTTAATGGTTCACGAATAATCTGATTTTGTTCTGAACGGATGGAGGTAACGATATCTTTGAGCCGGTCGCCAGTCCCTTGCAATAGCCGTTCCAGCAAAAATGGGTCGGCAATGAGCGATTCTTGCTGGCGGGACATGATGTTGCTTAAAATATTATCCTCCGACATGGAGATGAGCTGCCTGTTTTCAATTTTGTATTGGCGTTTGAGTCTTACACTGCCGGTATAGGTGTAGCGGCCAAGCACTTCATAGCTGGCGCGCCCGTCCTGGGCCTCATAAAACATGCTGGCTACCGGGTCGCGCCAGTCGAAAACCAGGATATCTTCGACACTTTCTATATCCAGTTTAGCCACCTTTGTTCGGCCAATGTAATATTGGTGAAATTCTTCGGTACCATCTTCCTGAAAGTCTACCCGACCAAAATAAGGGGAGTCCAGTGCTTGGGTGATATCAGAAATTTTTTTTACATGATCGCTCTTCATCAGAGAGTGGACATAGGCGCTGACTTCATCCCTTGTCGATAAGGATTTGTTAATTTTATGCACCCGGTCGTCGATATCGGTTTCCAGGTCTTTAATAATCTGCTGCATGTCTTTGATGGTT
>NZ_JBYKYF010000147.1:1765-7638 GCF_057736855.1 Sporomusa sp. | reverse complement strand
CAGCAGCCAAACGTACGGCATCGTCATAGTTGCCATCAATAATCGATGCTTCAGCCCCTTCAGCCCGGATGTTTTCCAAACGGGTAAGTGAAGAACCTTTAGGCATATAAACTACTGATTTTTGCTTAAGACGGTTGGCTGTCCATGCTACCCCCCGACCATGATTACCGTCGGTTGCGGTAACAAAAGTAATTTCCCCAAGCTGAGCCCGTACGGTCTCTGAAGTCAGGGTAGTATAATCCATATTGGCAATATCTCTACCCAAACGTTGCGCCAAATATTTGGCGATGGCAAATGAGCCTCCCAGTACTTTAAATGCATTTAAGCCAAAGCGATAAGATTCATCTTTCACATAAACTCCAGCTACCCCCAAGTAGTTAGCCAAATTACTCAGCTTACGGAGTGGCGTACGGCTGTATTCCGGAAAACTTTGATGAAACTTTTTGGCTTTGTCAATTTCTCGCTGACTTAGAAATCGGGTGGATGCCTTACCCCCCAGCTTACTATTAACCACCCATTTAATTTTAGTTTCCATGCCTAACATTACACCTCTTTTACATGCTTCTGACAAATACTTACGCAAATTCTGTGCCAACCTTATGCACCAATCTATGGTTGTTAGCATGATTAGGTTGAATTTTTTTATTTCTCAGACGTAACACTAAGATTACCCGCGATTTAAGCCATTTCGCATCCTGCAGCCCCCTTCACTCCCAGATCGTAATCCATACTTTGCCCGCCATATAAAGCAAAATCTCTTCGAAATAAAGGCTTTTTTGTCGTAAAAACGGAAAGACCATTATCAAAATGATAAAAAACTATCATTTTGATAATGGTCTGTTCCATCTTTTACTGTAATTTTTTATCATATTGATAAACTTATCTGTCGTTTTGCCGGCAGAAGTCTAAAAACAATCAGTTTCAGATGAAAAATAATAATAAAAATACCGGAACTATATATGATGATATCTCTAGCAGAAGCCTGTAGCCCCTGACTATGTTGCATCTTCTAGTTTACGGTACAAAGTAGCAATGCCAATACCTAACTGCTTGGCTGCTAATTGTTTACCTTTGGTAGTTGAGCCATACACCTTAATGGCCTGCAAAATATGTTCGCGCTCGATTTCCCGCAACGGCCGAATTGTAGGCATAGTGTCCTTCACGGTTGGTTCGGCTGACTCCATCACATTCTTGGGCAAGGTATCTTTTGTCAGTAGGCCTGACTCATCTGCCATGTTAATCATAAACTCAATAGTGTTTTCCATCTCGCGCACATTGCCTGGCCAGGAGTATTTCATTAATATGTCTAGTGCTTCCTGAGTAATCCCCTGAATCGGTTTGTTAAACAGCCTACTATACTTTTCAATCATGCTGCTGACAATGGCCGGGATGTCCTCAATCCGCTTTCTTAGCGGCGGCGCTTCAATCGGAATAACATTGAGGCGATAATATAAGTCTTCACGAAACTTATTTTCTTTGATCAGCGCTTTCAAATCTTGATTAGTAGCAGCAATCACCCGCACATCCAACTCAATCAGTTGATTGGAGCCAATCCGCACAAGTTTCCGCTCTTGCAGCACCCTGAGAAGTTTTATCTGCAAATACAGCGGCATATCACCGATTTCGTCAAGAAAAATAACCCCTTTATTAGCCAACTCAAATTTCCCGATTTTACCGCGCGGATCAGCGCCGGTAAAGGCGCCCTTCACATAACCAAACAGCTCACTTTCCAGTAATGTATCAGGAATCGCCCCACAATTTATAGCGATAAATGGCTTGTTCCGCCGGTTGCTTTCTGCATGAATTGCCCTGGCGATTAGTTCCTTGCCTGTGCCACTTTCACCAGTAATCAACACAGTTGAATTAGAGTCAGCAATTTTGAGAATTTTGCTTTTGACTTGGCAAATCGCCTCCGATGTACCGACAATATTTTTCAAACTTACATTTGTACCAACATTGGTAAGGCCATAAATGCCTGACTTAAAGTTCTTCATTTCATTAAAAATAAAAACTTTTTCAAACGGTGCCAAGGCTGGTTCTAATCGCAACATCTCACCCATAAGTTTAAAGGATTTGTCGCCAACAGTGACTTTATATTCCTCGACTCCTAGTAAAGAGTCGCCAGTAGCCTCAATATGGATGGTCTGATGCATCGCATCATGCCTGAGTTGCAATTGTTTAATGGCCGTGCTGTTAATATGAGCTACCCGGCTATGAGAGTCTAACACTAATACCCCTTTGTCAACACTGTTGATAACCTGGTTTAAAAGCTTCATCATAGCCTGATAACGTTCATTTTCCCGCTGCACATAGGCTTTGGCACTGATGAATTCAGCAATTTGGTGCAAAAACTGCCGGTAGGTCTCAAAATCACCTAGCAGATTTTGTTTTTGTTGCAGCGTGGAACAAATCAGACCAATAACCCCGATAATTTCGTTGCCCAATTTGATAGGGGTGCACATTTCCATTTTTTCACTACAACAACCGTATCTGGGACATAACGCACAAAGCGGATGTTCCCCCGGTGTTTCAATCACCTGTGGCTCACCCGTTGCCAGTACTTGCTTATATACATACCCTTCTTCTGACATATCTTCATTGATGCGGTCCTGGTATATCCCCGTGCCAGCAATCCGTATCAAATATTTGTCAACAATTTCTACATCCACTTTGATAACCTGAGAGATGATCCTGGCATATTGCCTTACGGTATCCTGGATTTCTAGCAACTCCGACTGTTTCATCCGGCCAGCCTCCCTTGTCCTGCGCAAAGGCGCCTTAATAATGAGTCTCGTTTTCGTAATACTTGCTTTCCTCTAATACTACAAAAAAAGTTTCCACCTGCGGACAGCCCGCCTTCTGTAACTGTCTGCTGATCGCCTGAGCCACCTTATCTTGCACTGCTTGTCCACGGTCAAACCAGTTAATCTGCACCAATGGAGTAATCAGAACTTCCTGACCATCTTGAATAAAAACACTGTTTACTGCCTCAAGGGTAAAATACTCACGCGGGCAGCCGATAATCTCCGTTAATTCATCAACCAGCGGCTTGCTTATCTGTTTGATGGTTTCGATATCCATTCCTTTGAAAATCAGTTGTGGCATTGTATCCTCCCTGTCTTGTTCATTTGCTTAATATATCTATGTTTCATGTTGGCCAACAGCAACTTTCACAAGTCGATTTCCTAGCAATCAGCCATTAAATCCCAGATTGATATCCATTCGTTTCGTAGACAATAAAATAATAAATGTTACACTAAAACTGTGCTATGAAAGGAGCGTATTATGAAGCATAGTAGTCGCAGAAAAAGTGCCAAACGCAAATATAAACGGCTGGTGGCCGCGCTTGCCGGTGCCGCCATTGTAGGCTCAGCGATACTACCAGGTCTCCCCGTAGCTAAGGTTCAGGCCGCCGAAAATCAGGAAATTGCCGCACCATCCCCCATAATCGAGGACAACCAGTCTCCTGCCCCCACTAAGGAACAAGCTAGTAAAGAGCCAACCAATAAGGAGCAACCTAATAAGGATAAACCTAATAAGCAAGGCAACCAAGACCGTGGTCGTGACCGCCCCACCGAACATCCTAAGCCTACTAGCTCCCCGATAGCGGTTGTTAAGGCTGCCGCTGCGGCCTACGGGTTTGATGCTCGACGCGACAGTTTCTCGCTACAATCCAGCAGTTCAACCGAAGCCGTTGTCTTAGTTCATACCACGAACGGCAAAACCTACAAAGTCCTATTAAAGAAAACTAACGATCAGTGGAGAATTACCAATGTTAAAACCAGCGCTAGCAGTGAGGCTCATACCGGCAACCCGGTGGCTGTCGTTAAAGCCAATGCCAGCATCTTTAACTTTGATGCAAGCAAGGATCGTTTCACGTTATTATCAGAATCTAACGGCAAAGCCGTTGTCCAAGTCAAAACCAGCGGCCAGACTTTCAAAGTTGACTTGGAACAAATCGGCGGCCAGTGGGTAATTACTACCATTCGCGGTATCGGTAATAGTCAATATCCTGCCACCTATCGACCGGCAAGCCAGTTCGGCTATAAGGCTTCCGTCACTGCCCTGCCGGTGCTAACCCTGAGCGAACGAATCTTATACCTCAACAGCAATTTTACGGATTGGACTTGGCGAGAAAGCGGCTATCCAACTGACATGAAGCTGGGAGTCTTACTGACAAAACCTGATCCCAACGATCCCCGCGGCATTCCTGACATCATCATTACGAAAACAGAAAATATCGACTTTGGACGACAATTCGTACTTTATGCCTACCTCGGCTCAGTTTCCGAACAAGGCTATGGTATCGCCATCGAACAGGCAATACAAACAGGTAACAACATCATAGTAACCGTCAGAACCAAAAGCCCGTCAGATAACCGCATGTGGTTCCCGTCTATTACCAATGACCTTATCCCTATCGACCGTTCAGCCTTGAACTTCACCAAGCCTATTACCATTAAATTTGTTGACCAAAAAGGAACTGTACTAAATAACTATACGTTCCACTAAGCAAAATAATGTGGTTAAAAAACTCCTTTTTTCAGCAATCTCATGTTTTTTGGGAATTACTTATAGACGCCAATGTTACCCCAATAAACTTTTGCGATCATGACCATATAGAAACTCAAGTTTCATAATCGCCGCCGTCAGATCATCGGCCTGGACAATATACTGCCACATACGATCAAGCAAATTAAGAGTTTTAGCAAACCCATAAATATAAAACGGCTTTTTAAACACAAAGTTAACAAAGAAATTTTCAAGCAATCTGTCTCCAGTTGCTGGCAAAGACAACGGCTGAGAGACAGCCAGCGCATCTAAGTACTCATAATTCCCCCAAAATAAGGCGGTTAGTTCTCTCCCAAAGGTTTCGTCCTGCGGCAAGCGGTTTACCGCTTGCATCGTATCGGCAAGAAAAGCTAACCGCTGACTAAGCGGCAACCCCCTAAACTGCAGGATATCAATAAAATGGGCTTCCAGTTCAAAATAATAACGCAACGGGTTGTTAACTGCTTGCTGACTAGGATACACGCTAACCGCACAGTTATCTTCAGGCACAGCCGTCGGCGGTTTATCGGCCTTGACAATGTGAAGCGGTTCATCCCGGTCAGCTAGTTGTAATACTGCCGGACAACTAAAGCTGAGAGTCAATTCCATTCCGCGCGAAGTATTCATCGGGAAACGGGGAAACGTCTGACAAACCGCATCAAGGTGGCTGTGACCGGCTTCGCGATGCAAACGGCACTGATTATCGGTATCCAAAAACCAGCAACTGCCGTCAGCCTGTTTGGCAATATAGGCGTATTCGCCATACCCCGCCTGCTCATGTAGCCTTAAAAACGCCTGCTCAAACTCAGCTAGGCGTCCAGTGCTGGTAAACAGTCTCTCATTCCGGCGGTAACTGGCTTCACTCAGGGTAACCTGCCACTGATTGCGACAACAAGTGCCGCACATTTGGCAGGAAAACAGCTCTACTATATCGGTATAAATAAACATGATGTTCTCACAATCCCTATATGCAGCTAAACTATTCAAAAAAAACCTTACGAACAACAATAATGACCAACACAATCCAGCCTACAGCCGCTGCGGCAAGTATGGCAAAAATATATGGCAGCCTTCTGCCCCACTTTTCACTTTGCCGCCGGCTTTCAGCCATTACCGGGGCCGGCAGCAGCTTGGTCAAATACCACATGGCGCCAGTAACCAGCGCAGCGTCATCGGCAATGCCTAACAGCGGCAAATAATCGGGTAGGATATCTATCGGACTAATCAAGTAGATAACTAGCGCTGCCATTAAGCCTTTGAGATAATCAGGAGTTAAGGGATGCCGCCAGGCATAGTACAAAATGATGGCGTTATCCCGCAAC
>NZ_JBYKYF010000147.1:0-1755 GCF_057736855.1 Sporomusa sp. | reverse complement strand
CATTTTCAGCCAAGCTCCGATATGAAGCAGGCGTGCTCCTATGTTCATAGCTTCACCAGCCTAACATGAAAAATTTTTTCAAGCACCCAACCGTCAGTCTTATGCTCATGCACTCACCATTTACCTCACCGCCAGCTTCCTCGCCCGTTTAAAAGAAAGCAACATTCCGGCAACAGCCAGACCTGCACCGACAAGCAGCGCAGCCTGATATCCTTCCATAAAAGCGGCTATCTGCTGCTCTGACGTTGGTTGGTTCAGTCCGCTCAGGCTGGCCGTACGATGATATTCCAATATAGCTACCGCCAAAGCGGTACCACATACCATGCCAAAGTTACGGGCCAACGCGTTGACGCCGCCTGCCACTCCCAAATACCGAGGCTCTACCGCACTCATGACACTGCTATTATTGGGAGATTGAAACATCCCATTACCTAATCCCATGAGCGCCTGTGATATTATAATCAACCATAACGTGGAATCTACCTGAAGCTTAGCGGTAATCACTAAGCCCAGCGCCATCAATCCCAGACCTGCGGTAGTAAGCAAACCAGGCCCCACCTTGTCTGACAACGTGCCGCTAAGGGGTGCCACTACTGCCATAACCAGCGGAAAAGCTGACATGATCAAACCAATTTGGGCCGGGGCAAACATTAAGACATCATGGAGATAATAGGGCATTAACAAGCTATTGCTGAACATAGCCATAAAGGAGAGTAATCCCGCCAAATTGCCTGCAGTAAACGCCCAATTTTTAAAAATCGACAGTTCCAGCATCGGATACTCTACCTGTTGTTCATACCATATAAACAGCACCAGCATGCCAGCAGCAAAGATCATACAAGTAAGCGTAGTAACCGAAAACCAGCCCCACTCATTACCATGACTCAGCGCCAGCAAAAAGCTGACCATGCCTGCCGCAAACAAGGCCGCCCCTAAATAATCGACCTTCTCCTGCCGCATCTCTCGGTCAATAGGTAAAATCAGCTGTACTCCGGTATACCCCAAGAGAGCAATCGGAATATTGACAAAAAATATAGCATGCCAATCAAACGCTTCGACAAGCAATCCACCTATCCCCGGGCCGCTTAGACCGCCTAATGCCACTGCAGTACCGATCATCCCCAATGCTTTTCCCCGTTCATTCTGGGGAAAAGCTGCAGTCACAATGGCCATGGCATTAGCCATGAGTGCGGCCGCACCAATAGCCTGCAGCACCCGAAAGGCAACCAACATACCAATAGAATTAGCTAGTCCACATAATAGCGATGCTATCGCAAAAATGACATACCCATATCCGTATACCTTACGCCGCCCAAACACATCACCCAACCGCCCCATCAGCGGCAAGAGGCTGGTAATAACCAGCAAATACGCCGTCACCACCCACTGGGCGGTGGAAATAACACTATGCAACGCAACTGTAATAGGTGGCAAGGCAACGTTAATGATAGAGGCTGTCAAGTTGGCCATAAAGACGCCGGTACTGACAACACCAAAAATTAACCATTTATAATACTCAAGTTTTTGCAGCTTTGCTTGCACGAAGAAACTCCTTCCGCTACTATATATTGAACTATAAAAAATGGCATATGGCTATAGTGATTTTAGCATTGCAAAATGATTGGCAAACATAATAACATCATTCTATACTATTTTAGCAAACAACAAAGCCAATGTTAAGAATTGATACTTGAACGAGAGGTAACCATCCATGAGCAATCATCCTGATTTTCTCCATGAACAACAGCATTTATC
>NZ_JBYKYF010000146.1:0-7690 GCF_057736855.1 Sporomusa sp. | reverse complement strand
ACCGCACTTAGGGCAATACGGCCGTCCCGCGCGAGCAAATAGCAGACGAAGATAATCATAAATTTCAGTAACTGTCCCAACAGTAGACCGCGGATTGCGGCTGGTGGTCTTTTGATCAATGGATATGGCCGGCGATAACCCTTCGATATAGTCAACATCCGGCTTGTCCATCTGGCCTAAAAACTGCCGGGCGTAAGCCGACAGCGACTCTACATAGCGTCTTTGCCCTTCGGCATAGATGGTATCAAAGGCCAGCGATGATTTGCCTGAACCGCTCAGTCCGGTAATAACTACCAGTTGGTTACGCGGAATCGTTATATCAATATTTTTTAAATTGTGTTGTCTGGCACCTTTAATAAATATCTGCTCTGTCATTGTAAGGTTCCCTTTCCATAGGATACTTTATATCAATGGATATTAATTATTCTTATATATTATATCAGTATTTTGCTGATAATGGTAGCCTCGTCATCCCGGAGTGACTATTTCTTCTTTCCTCTCCCCGATTTACCTGTGCCTTTTCCAGTAGTTTTTCCTTGCTGCGCTGCGGCTTTTTGCCGAAGTTCAATAATCATATCTCTCAGTTCAGCCGCCCGCTCAAATTCGAGTTGTTTGGATGCCTGCCGCATTTCTTTCTCTAAATGATTGGCCAACTCCAGCATATCCTCAGGCTTCATATTGCCGATACGATCGGCTGTATACGCAGCCGGCTCTTCGGCAACCTTGGTCGTTTCGATAAGTTCTTTTACCCGTTTTTCCACCGTTTTCGGCGTAATACCATGCTTAGTATTGTACGCGATCTGAATTTCGCGGCGGCGTTCGGTTTCGCTGATTGCCCGTCGCATGGACTCCGTAATGGTATCAGCATACATAATGACTTTGCCATGAACATTCCGGGCGGCACGGCCAATGGTCTGAATCAGTGATGTCTCGGAACGCAGGAAGCCTTCTTTATCCGCATCCAGGATGGCAACCAGTGATACTTCCGGCATATCCAGGCCTTCTCTGAGCAAGTTTATCCCGACGAGAACATCATGTACCCCGGCCCGCAGATCCCGGATAATCTCTGCCCGCTCGATGGTCGCAATATCAGAATGGAGATAGGTTACTTTAATTCCCATGTTTTTTAAATATTCGGTTAGGTTTTCCGCCATTTTTTTGGTCAAAGTAGTAACCAGCACCCGCTCATTGGCAGCGATCCGCAACTTAATTTCGGCTAATAAATCATCCATCTGACCTTTAATCGGCCGTACTTCAATTTCCGGATCAATGAGTCCGGTAGGACGAATAATTTGCTGAACTACCTGGCTGGCTTCTTTTAGCTCATACGGAGCCGGTGTGGCCGAAACATAAACAATCTGATTAATTCGCTCAACAAACTCATCAAATGTCAGCGGCCGGTTATCAAACGCCGATGGTAAGCGAAAGCCGTTTTCAACCAACGATTCTTTACGCGAACGGTCACCGGCGTACATAGCTCTGATCTGCGGCAGCGTAACATGCGATTCATCAATAACGATCAGAAAATCCTCCGGAAAATAATCTACCAGAGTATAAGGAGTTTCTCCTGGCTGCCGCTGAGTTATGTGTCGCGAGTAATTTTCAATACCTGAACAGTATCCCATCTCAAGCATCATTTCCAGATCATATCGCGTCCGCTGCTCTAATCGCTGGGCTTCCAACAATTTACCATTGGCACGCAGTTCGGCCAGCCGTTCCTCTAATTCTGCTTCAATATCCCGCACAGCCCGCAGCATATTTTCCTTGGAGGTAACATAGTGGGAAGCCGGATAAATAGCAATATGTTTCCGTTCAGCAAGAATTTCACCAGTAACCGTATCAATTTCTAAAATACGTTCTATTTCATCACCAAACAACTCCACCCGCAGGGCTTTTTCCCCATAGGCGGCCGGAAAGATTTCCACAATATCTCCGCGTACCCGGAAAGTACCCCGGGTGAAGTTGTAGTCGTTGCGTTCATACTGAATATCGACAAGCTTGCGCAGTATTTCGTCCCGATCTTTGATTTGCCCCTGCCTCAGTGACAGCACCAGTCCTCGGTATTCATCCGGTGAACCTAAACCATAAATGCACGAAACACTGGCCACAATAATAACATCCCGCCGTTCAAACAACGAGCTGGTAGCCGAGTGGCGCAATTTATCAATTTCATCATTGATGGAAGCATCTTTTTCAATATAAGTATCGGTCTGAGCAATGTAGGCTTCCGGCTGATAATAATCATAATAGCTCACAAAGTATTCAACCGCATTATGCGGAAAAAATTCCTTAAACTCACTGGCTAGCTGTGCAGCCAAGGTTTTGTTATGAGCGATAACCAGGGTTGGCTTTTGTACAGCCTCAATGACTTTGGCTATCGTAAAGGTCTTACCGGTACCGGTTGCTCCCAAAAGCACCTGCGCTCTATGCCCTTTCTTAATGCCGTCAGCCAATTGCTCAATGGCTACCGGCTGATCACCTGTCGGTTCAAAGGGAGCTTCTACTTTAAACGGGATACTGCCCTCATAGTGAACAGTATTGAGTTTAGGTACGGTTGCCATCATGATCACCTGTCTTAGTTAATAAAATATAACTTTATAATCTTTTAATTTTATCGCGAATCCAATCAATAAGTCCATAGCTTTCCTTGCTCATCACGGCATAAAATTGTTCATCGCCTTCGGGAACTAGAATGACTCCCAAACGGCGTTCACCACGCTTAAAACGAATTTCTTTGAGCACAGCTTTCCCCTCACGTTCAAAAATAATCGGGAATTGCTCTGGAGCATAAGCAAGAGCTAGTCCTAAATCATAGCGGCTGTTGATAGTAATACCCGCAACCCGGGTAATGATATCACCGGGCTTAAGGACTTGGGCCGCTGGTGTGTCAACCACCGTATCTAGCGCCATAACACCATAAGAGGGTGGCACAAAGCGAGGCGGAGCACTGAGTTCACGCCGATTGTCACGCTGAATGAGATACTCATGTCCTAGCGGTGACAACACAGCAGCAATCATCTGCAGCCATGAATATGTAGCCGATAATAATGCAATACCTAATAGTACCATACTATAGATAGCCAAATGCAATGCCGATTGCCGTCGCCGTTGTTGGGGCAGGCTGGCAATAGCCATATCGGCATAGCCTAAGGCAGCTACCACTGGTACCATGACATATACCCAAGTGGAACCAGGCGGAGCTTCCTGCATTACTGGTAGCAGCGGCCACCATTCTGGCATATTGAGAATACCGCCAGCGGTGGTCGTTGAAGGCACAGCTACTGCCCCAAGAATGACAAGCGGTAATGGCCAAAAGTTTTGCAGACTGAAAGCCCCCACCAATCGCCCATCTTCGTTTTTTAGGATCATCGGCAGGGAACTATACCCACCACTAATCGCAATCAACAGGCTTTCGGTGATATGCAGCACAGCTACCAGAGAAAGTACTTGCGGCACATTGACCTCAGGCCAGCCACACAATACATGGGACAAAGCCACCAAACCGCCCGCGTACGCAAAACACAGAAACCGCATATTTATGAGCATCAATACCAGCGCTACTGGCCAAATGTAGGCAAGGCCCAGTTGATTGATTGTGACACCGACAAATGTCAACAGCCAACTGGCGGTCATGCCGCCCAGTAGACCATACGCACCAGCCAGCAAGATCTGCTGGGTTAAGGAATAATTGTATACGCCAAACATTTGTCGCTGACGTTTTTGCATTTGCCAATATTGATAGCCAACCAAGGCCAGAATCAGCCAAAAGTTTAAATTAAATACGATTCCTAAAGCGCCGCGAATAATGAGTAGCGTAATATCAGACCATGGAAACAAACTGTCTCACCTCAATGAACAATAAGGTTGGTTTATAGCTATAAACCAACCTTACTGCTTATAATTTGCTTTTCAAAACCTCAAGCGCTTTTTCAAGCTGTACATCTTTGTCTCTCGCCTCAGGCAATTCAATCGGTATGTCAGGCTCAATACCTACGCCATTAATGGAACGATCTTTGGGCGTCAGGTATTTGGCAATAGTCAGTTTAATGGCCGATGCTTCGTCAAGACGAATCACGGTCTGAACAGAACCTTTGCCATAGGTTTTAGTACCAATAAGCGTACCGACACCCGTATCCTGGATAGCTCCGGCTACGATTTCGGAAGCACTGGCACTGCCACCATTAATCAGGACGGCTACCGGATATTTCGGTGCTTTCAGGTTAGAAGAATGTGTTTCTCGTTGTCCGTCCCGGGTAACAACCGAGACTACCGGCCCCTTAGGGACAAATTGGCTGGCCACTTTGACACTTTCGTTTAACAGGCCGCCGGGATTGTCCCGCAAATCTAACACAATGGCCTTCATCCCTTGTTTTTCAAGTTCTTGCAGCTTGTGAATAAAATCATCCCCGGTATGTTCGTTAAACATCGAGATACGAATATAACCGATATGATTATCTAGCATTTTTCCGGTAACAGTCTTAATCTGGATGTTAGACCGAGTGAGGGTATAGTCTTTGATCTCCTCACCACGTTTAATGGTTAACACAACCTTGCTGCCTTCAGGACCGCGAATTTTATTGACAGCTTCATCCAGCGCCAACTCTTTGGTATCCTGCCCATCGATTTTGATAATTTGGTCACCGCTCTTAATACCGGCTTTTTCGCCAGGAGTGCCTTCGATGGGGGCTACCACCGTGAGCGTTTTATCTTTGGTTCCAATAACAATACCAACACCACCAAAGGAACCTTCGGTTTCAATCATAAAATCTTTAAACATTTTTGCGTCCATATATACGGAATGGGGATCATTCAGGGAATTAACCATCCCCTTGATTGACCCGGCCATCAAGGTGTCAATGGACACATCCTCAACATAGCGTGACTTTACGACTTGCAACGCTCTCAGTAATCTGAGTGTACTTACCACATCAGATGACCAGGCATTCATTAAATATAAAAACCCGGCCGATGTAGCTAAAAATGTCACCAAAACTAAAAGTATTGCGCCAAAAACTATCTTACGGCGGCTCAATCTACACACCTCGCACGAGTCGCGGGTTGGAAGGTTACAGGGACTTGCCTATTGCAACACCCAGCAGCCGCCTGCCTCCGGACTACACCTTTTTTTCTTTTCATACTTTTAACTATATGTCAAAACGGCTGTAAATATTCTCGGCAAACAGGATTGTTACTAAGCAAATAGGTACAAGTTGCTATACAATTTTTCCTGCTTGCCACTACCATCCAATAAGCTAATGCTGCAATCATGCTTACGAGAAGCCAATCTCCACTTATGGCAAATATCCCATCGGACTGACAGGTGTACCATTTTCCCGCACTTCAAAATGCAGATGCGGACCAGTCGAATAACCAGTCGTACCACAACGGGAAATGACTTGACCTTTATACACCCGGTAACCTTCTTCCACCAGCAGCTCAGAATTATGCGCATACAGGGTTGATATGCCACCGCCATGGTCAATGATAACGGCTTTGCCATAACCACCCATCCAGCCACTAAAAATAACCGTACCACTGTCAGCTGCGGCAATGGGGTCACCATAATCGGCCCCAATATCAATACCGCTGTGGAAGCGCTGGGTACCAAAAATCGGGTGAGTCCGCCAGCCAAATGGTGAAGTAATCGGACCAGCGGCTGGCCACATCATGGCACCAGTACCTTCAGGAGCACCGCCTGACTGACTGCGCCGAATCATTTCTTCAATCCGGCGGGAAGTCTCCATAAGTTCCTGATAGGCCCGCTCTGCTGTATCACGTTCAGATACGGCCTCTTCGAGAACTTTTTCTCGGTCATTTTTTTTGGCTTCAATAATCGCTTTTTTGGCGGCAGCTTCTGCTTTAAGTTCGATAATAGCGGCTTTATCCCGCTCCAGCTCAGCGCGTTTCTGCATAACCAATTCGCGCTCAGCCTTTACCTGGGCAACCAGCATCATATCCTGATTAAGCACCCGTTTTAATAACTCAGCCCGGGTGGTAAAGTCGACAAAATCAGTGGCGCCAAACAGCACATCTAAATAATTGACTTGTCCATTTTTATAGATGTCACGCATGCGCTTATTAAGGATTTGGCTGCGCTCAGCCAAATTTTTTTCCACTTTGGCCAATAATTCCGTGTTCAGGGCTATTTGCTGCTCAGTGGCTTCCAACTTGTTGAGAATAGCATTATACTCGGCGACTGCAGCATCTAAGTCGCCCTGAATAAGCCGCAGTTGCTCTGATACGCTGTCAACCTGTTGCTGCGCCTTAGCCATCTTATTTTGCTGCGCCCGCATCTGCTGTTGAATATGCTGAAGTTCACGCTGTTTTTGGTCAATCTCATCCGCTAGCGCGGTTCCTACCACACTAATACCCAACAGAAAAGCCAGCCCAGTAAATAATATCCTTCTTGTCAAAAACTCTCCCTCCTCAAGCCTACACATTCATAAAGCGGCGCAAGGAAATTGAACTGCCTAATGCACCAATTGCGGTACCAATAATCAACAGGAAAATACTAATATGAGTTAAAAATGGATTTTGTGGAATCAATGGTAAAAATGCCAATGACTCATAAACTTTTTCTGTCAGTGAACGATAGGTCTGACCAAGAATTACAACGGCAAATAACGCACCACTAAATCCTAAAATCATACCTTCAATCATAAACGGCAACCGGATAAACCAATCAGTAGCACCAATATACTTCATAATTCCGATCTCCCGGCGACGGGCGAAAACGGTAATCCGGATGGTGTTAGAAATAATAAACAAAGCGGCTAATGCCAAGAAAACAATGAGAATCAAACCAAAAATCCGAATCATTTTCGTGAGCGAGAACAATTGTTCAACAATTTCCTGTCCATATTTAGCGGTTTCAACCCCTTTTAGCTTTCCAATCGCCTGGGCTACTGGTTTAACATATTCAGGCTTGTCCACTTTAACCTCAAACGCATTAGGTAACGGATTGGTATCTCCTAATGCCGAAAGCAGGCCTTGCTGTTCTCCTAACCGCTGTCTGAAGCGTTCCATGGCTTCTTCTTTATCCACAAACATAACCTGAGTAACACCCTCTAGCCGTGTAATCCGGGTGCCAATTTCCCGCATTTCTAAATCAGACAGGTTGTCTTCCATATAGACGGTAATTTGTACTTGATTTTCCAGGGTGGAAGCCATATGATTGAGATTCAAAACCATAATTAAAAACATACCCAATATCAGAAGCGATAGCGCAACAGTGCTTACAGAAGCAATGCTCATGAGCCCATTGCGGCGAATCGAAATAAATGCCTCGCGCACAAAATATTCGAACGTTCTAATTTTCATATCCGTATACCCCTCTCACTTGGTCACGGACAATACGGCCTTTCTCGATGGCAATCACCCGTTTGCGCATGGTATCCACGACTGTCTTGTCATGAGTAGCCATAACAATGGTAGTACCAGCTTTGTTGATGGTATCAAACACCTTCATAATTTCCCACGAAGTTTCCGGGTCCAAATTTCCTGTCGGTTCATCGGCAATAACAATTGCCGGATTATTGACAATGGCACGAGCAATGGCCACCCGTTGTTGTTCACCGCCAGACAGTTCTGACGGATAGGTCCGCAATTTGTGTCTAAGCCCCACTAAATCCAGGACATTCTGTACCCGTTTTTGCATTTCACGACGGGGAGCTTCAATGACCTGCATGGC
>NZ_JBYKYF010000145.1:0-7704 GCF_057736855.1 Sporomusa sp. | reverse complement strand
TTGAGGCAGTTCCAGTTGTAGAACTGGTTACCCCAACATTTATTATAGAGCCTAATTTTGAACAATTACTACAACAGAAAAAGCACCTCTATGTTTTATAGTGCACTATAGACATGAGAGGTGCTTTTGATTTTGAAATAAAAGATATTACTCACTATACTTAGTTCTTATGTATTTAAGCTTTTCATTTAAAATTGCTTCATACCCATGCGTAGTAGGATTATAATACCTTTTATTTTTTAATTTATCAGGCAGATATTGCTGCTTAACTAAACCGTCAGGATAATTATGAGGATACAAATAACCTTTACCGCTGCCTAATGTGTGAGCACCGGGATAATGGCTATCGCGAAGATGCTGGGGAACTGGACCGCAGTCTAACTGCCGTACGTCAGCGATGGCTTTATCAATTGCTATATAGGCAGCATTACTCTTAGGCGCACAGGCTAAATATGTCACTGCCTGTGCCAGCGGAATCCGACCTTCCGGCATGCCAATAAACTGTACTGCTTGTGCTGCGGCCATAGCTACGACAATTGCCTGCGGGTCAGCGTTGCCGATGTCTTCAGCCGCACTGATAACTAAACGTCTGGCAATAAACTTGACATCTTCACCCGCTTCGAGCATTCTAGCCAGATAATGCAGTGCCGCGTCAGGATCTGAGCCACGTATGCTTTTTATAAAGGCTGACACTACATCATAATGGTTGTCGCCTTTTTTGTCATAGATTTGTAATTTTTCTCCAGCTACTGTTTCAATGATTTCTGAAGTAAGTGTCCGGTTTTGGTCTGCACCAAGCATAGCTACCGCTTGTTCCAGGATATTCAGCGCTGTACGTGCATCACCACCGGCAAATGCTGCAATTTTTTCTAAAATAGCATTGTCACAGATTATTTTTTCTTTTCCAAGTCCCCGGTCAGTATCAGTTAAGGCTTGTTTTAAGATTCGTATAATCGCCTGCTCATTCAGCGGTGTAAGCCGGATTACGCGCATACGTGATAAGAGCGGTGAGTTTACCTCAAAATATGGATTTTCGGTCGTTGCTCCGATTAAGATAACGGTTCCATTTTCTACATAGGGCAAGAGAATGTCCTGTTGTCCTTTATTAAATCTGTGAATTTCATCAACAAACAGTATGGTTCGCCGCTGGTGAAGCCTTAATCGTTCTTTGGCACTTTCCACTACTTTGCGGATATCAGCCGTACCAGCAGACACGGCATTTAATTTTTCAAAATGGCTGTCAGTTGTTTGGGCAATAATATGAGCAAGTGTTGTTTTACCTGTTCCAGGTGGACCATAGAGAATCATAGAGGGAATATTGTCAGCCTCAATCATTCGCCGTAAGAATTTTCCTGGGCCAATGATTTCTTCTTGCCCAATATATTCATCCAAGGTGTTGGGGCGCATTCTTACTGCCAGCGGTCTATTATCTTTTGGCTTGGGATCGAATAAGCTCTGAGAAAACAAATCCACAATATCACCCTTTTATTATACGTGCCATGGTATCAATGGTATATTGGATATCTTGTTTGGTAATTCCATAGTGGGTTACCATACGAATTTTATAATCGCCAAATTGGCTGATTTTGATGCCTTGTTCTGCAAAGCGGGTAGAGAATTCTGCCGCGGTCTTACCAGTTTGCGTAGTATCGATTACTACAATATTGGTCTCAACCGCACTGGCATCAAAACCAATCCCCATATTGGCAATCGCGTCAGCTAACATCTTAGCTGTTTCATGGTCTTCCTCTAACCTATCTACCATGGAAGTCAGGGCTACAATACCAGCAGCCGCAAGAATACCGGCTTGTCTCATACCACCGCCGAGCATTTTGCGGTAGCGGCGGCATGTTTCTATAAACTCTCTTGACCCTGCCAGCAATGAACCAACAGGGGCACATAATCCTTTGGACAGGCAAAACATCACCGAATCGGTGTAATCAGTAAGTTTTTTCACAGCAGTACGCTGCCGACAGGCAGCATTAAATATTCTGGCACCATCCATATGAACAGGTATGGCATGGTTCCTAGCTAATTCATAGATATCGGCAAGAATTTCAGTAGGATAACATATACCGCCAGCTCGATTATGAGTATTTTCCAAACAAATGAGTGAAGTATGTGGCTGATGAATATCTGAAGGGCGAATCGATGTTTTTATAGCTTCTGGGGCTAAGATTCCCTTTTTACCGGCAATTATTTTTGCTTGTACACCAGCTAACGCCGCTAGTCCTCCTACTTCATAGTAGAAGATGTGAGACTCGGCTTCACAAAGAATTTCGTCGCCTCTTTGCGTATGAGCCAATATTGCCAATTGATTGCCCATGGTACCGCTAGTAACAAACAAGCTGGCCTCTTTGCCAGTCATCTGGGCACCTAATTCCTCTAATCGTCTTACAGTAGGGTCTTCTCCATATACATCGTCACCTACTTCTGCCTGATACATTGCCTTACGCATTTCAGGTGTTGGTAGTGTTACGGTATCACTGCGTAAATCGACAAATCGCAAAGATTCCACTCCTGTCAAAATAGGTTGTAAGAAGCACTATATCTTAATTAATATTCTGGCTAAATAAAAAAAATCCTTGGCTAAGCCTGGTAGCCGACAAAAAAATAGATTATTCCTCCTCGTTGGCTGAAGGAAATAATCTACTGGTGTTTTTTAAAAAACAATGCAACTCAATCCCCACCATGCCGTATCGCCTCTGTTTTGAACCTGCCCTCGGCAGGTGGGTGCTCTCCTGATTACTTTATGTGTCCCTTACATCCCCTATCGAGGAGGGCCTACATGCCATAACCAGAGTCCAAGCTCCCTAAGTGAATGTGTTGGCTCAAAACATAGACTTTACACGCACACAGCAGGGTTTGAGCTGCGTTTTTATTCGTTTTTATATTATCAAATTAGTTACGCAATTGCAAGAGTATAAAGGGTTGAATATTTTTCCAGCTACTTTTTGGTGACAACTTCGGATCTTATGTATAGTTCTTTAAGCTGACGTGCCCCAACTTCTGACGGTGCCTGCATCATTAGATCGGAAGCACTTTGGGTTTTAGGGAAAGCAATTACATCGCGGATGGATGAGCGTTTAGCCATAAGCATAACCAAGCGGTCTAACCCAAAGGCAATGCCACCATGAGGCGGGGTACCGTACTCGAATGCCTCAAGCAGGAAACCAAATTTTTCATTCGCTTCTTCCGGAGTTAAGCCAATGGCGCTAAATACTTTTTCCTGAAGGCTACGGTTATAGATCCTGATACTGCCGCCACCAAGCTCAATACCGTTAAGCACCATATCATAAGCCTTAGCCTTAATTTTTCCAGGTTCGCTGCCCAAATACTGAATATCTTCATCACGTGGGGAAGTAAATGGGTGATGCATCGCCACCCAGCGCTTACTTTCTTCGTCATATTCAAACATAGGAAAGTCAATGACCCATAGGAAGGAAAGCTTATCCGAATCAATTAAGTGTAACCGGCGAGCCATTTCTAGTCTGAGTTGACCCAAAGCGGCGGCTACTACTTGCGGTTTATCGGCAACAAACAGTAACAAATCGCCGGTTTCGGCTTGAGCAGCAGCAGTCATTTTGTTGATGGTTTCTTCAGTAAAGAATTTTGTGATGGGTGATTTAAGTCCTTCGTCAGTATATGCAATCCAGGCTAATCCTTTAGCTCCGTAATTGGCAACATAGTCCACAAGACCATCAAGTTCACGCCGGGGTGCATGGGCATATCCTTTGACATTAATGGCCTTAACTTGACCGCCGTTAGCTAATACACTATCAAAAACTTTAAAGCCAGAATTCTTAAAGATATCGGATAAGTCAATTAGCTCCATGCCAAATCTAAGGTCTGGCTTGTCTGAGCCATAGCGAGCCATAGCATCATCATAGCTTAAGCGTATAAACGGCGTAGGTACTTCTACCCCAATGCCTTCTTTAAAGATGTAGGCAATCAACTCTTCCATCAGTGTCAGCACATCTTCCCGTTCAATGAAAGACATTTCAATATCAAGCTGAGTAAACTCCGGCTGACGGTCAGCTCTTAAGTCTTCATCGCGGAAACAGCGAGCAATCTGGAAATAACGTTCCATACCAGCAACCATTAACAATTGTTTATAGATTTGCGGGGATTGCGGCAAGGCATAAAATTTACCTGGATTTACACGACTGGGCACTAAATAATCTCTGGCGCCTTCTGGCGTGCTTTTGGTGAGAATCGGGGTTTCCACTTCAACAAAGCCGTGTTTATCGAGAAAATCCCGCATAGATTTAGTTACCCGGTGTCTAAGCATCAGGTCTTTTTGCATTTCAGGACGACGCAAATCAAGATACCGATGTTTTAACCGTACTAGTTCATCAACATCAATGCCGTCTTGAATATAAAACGGCGGAGTCTTGGCCGTATTTAAGATTTTTAGTTCATTACCAAATACCTCGATAGTGCCTGTAGCCATATTCGGATTAATCGTATTTTCGGCCCGCTTTTTAACGATACCGCGTACAGCTAACACATATTCATTGCGAACCATTTCGGCTTTTGCAAAAGCATCTTTGTTAACATCTGGTGAAAATACCACTTGCACAATACCTGAACGATCACGCAAATCAACAAAAATCAAACCACCATGGTCACGTCTTCTTGCAACCCAACCGCATAGCGTGACTTCTTGGCCAGTGTGTTCTGGATTTAAATCATTGCAAGCATGGGTGCGTTTTATCCCCTGCATTGTGTCGATTTTGACGGTTTCATGAGCTGTTTCTATTTGTGCCATTACTTCTCCATCTCCTTCGTAAGCATAGAAATCAAATCAGTGCTATCAACTAGCTCCTGACTGCCTGTTTCCATATTTTTTAACATTACTTTGTTCTGAGCCAGTTCATCTTCCCCAATCAGCGCCACAAATTTAGCCGGATATTTATTGGCAAATTTCATCTGCGCTTTTAGACTTCGGTTCATGAAATCCATATCGGCAGCAATTCCTGCCCGACGCAGTTGTGTCAGCAGGGCAAAAGCTGCTGCCTGTGTTTCATTCCCCAGTGGGGCAACAAACACTTCAATGGCAGTTGTTACCGGTGGTAACAGGTTCTGTTTTTCTAAAGCCAGCAATACTCGTTCCAATCCAATTGCAAACCCGATTCCCGGCGTCGGCTGGCCACCACATTCAGCAACCAGTCCGTCATAACGTCCGCCACCGCATACCGCACTCTGTGCGCCTAATGGGGCATACTGAATCTCAAAGGCGGTTTTGGTATAGTAGTCAAGTCCGCGCACCAATTTGGGATTATAAACAAAGCTAATTCCCGCTGCTGACAACAGTTCTTTTAATTCAGTAAAATGGGTACTGCAGTCATCACACATACAATCTACCATATGTGGAGCTCCTTGCGCGTACTGAATACAGGTTTCATTTTTGCAATCCAATATTCGCATAGGATTACGGTCAAAACGAGACTGGCAGTTAGAACATAAATGAGGCAATTTATCCCGGAAAAAATCCTGTAATTTATTACGATATGTAGGTCGACATTCTGGGCAACCAACCGAATTGATGAATAAATGCAAATCAGTTAATCCAAGTGTATTCAGAAACTCGACAGCCAAACTAATAATTTCAGCATCAATAGCCGGTCCTTTTGCTCCTATCGCTTCAATGCCAAATTGATGGAATTGACGGTATCGTCCAGCCTGAGGGCGGTCATAGCGAAACATCGGTCCGATATAATACAGTTTTGTCGGTTGTGGTCCAGCATAAAGCTTGTTTTCTAAATAGGACCTTACTGTCGATGCAGTATTTTCAGGCCGCAGGGTAATACTGCGGTTACCTCTGTCAGTAAAGGTATACATCTCTTTTTCAACAATATCGGTAGTATCACCGATGCCACGCAAAAAAAGCTCAGTATGTTCAAAAATTGGTGTACGAATCTCCTGATAAGCGAAGTTATGACAAACCTGGCGGATGATTCGTTCCACATACTGCCAATGTCCGCTACTGTCAGGTAATATATCTTTGGTCCCCCTTGGTCCGGTTGTTAGCATAATTAATCCTCCTTATGGCCGCCATACAGCCTTGTAAGCAAGGTATTTCTTTCCTGTAGGTATATATCTAAATTTGCTATATAGGAAGAAACATCTTTAGCGTTATAACAGCTTTTAAGCCGCCAATTTGCCTGATGGTCAACTGCCTTTGTGCTGGCAGCAGGGCCGATACCAATAATCGTTTGCCGTTCTTCCATAATTTGAATATTATAGATACAGTCTTTGCCAGGTTTGGCATAGCCAATATTCTCTAGGTTTCCAGTCATATACTTCTGCCGATACAAATAGTATGGATGCATATTCATGCCAGAAGTATAATAAGCCGCAAGTGCAAGCATTTTTTTGGTTGTTTCTTCATTTGGCAAAGCCTGCTCGCTAAGTAGACCTGAATGCAGGGATTCTTTAAGAATCGAACCTCGCTTTAAGGCTAATGTATGTACAGTAATATTTTCAGGATTTAGGGCCGCAATCTGCCGCATAGTATCTTCCATATCATCAGCTGTTTCACCAGGAAGACCCGCGATTACGTCCATATTAATCACTGGAATTGCCGCATTGCGAATTTTTCCGAATATATCTATTATATCCTGAACACTATGCCGCCGTCCAATTAGTTTTAAAGTTTTATTTTGCATTGTTTGAGGATTTATACTGATTCTGTTTATTTTATTATGGCGTAACACATCTATTTTTTCATCGTCAATACTATCTGGACGACCAGCTTCTACGGTCCATTCTTTAGTTTCTGCTCCCCAAAAAGCATCTTTTATCATATATAGCAGATTATTCAGGTCAGCGGCTGTCAAACTGGTAGGCGTTCCACCACCTACATATATGGTTTCAACAGTTAGATTATATTTTGCTACTAAGTGAGCCGCACTGTCGATATCTTTGGTAATTGCCCGCAAAAAAGCATCAAGCTGTTCTCGATGCTCAGGCAACACATATGCCGGAAATGAGCAATACAAACATCTCGATGGACAATAGGGTATACCTATATATATACTTATTTTTTTTCCGTCGGTGGTATGTTGGGGAGTGGCGATCATCGGCCGCTGATGAATAGCAATATCAGTAATCAGCTCAGCTTTGTCAGGATCCACTCCATAATTCCCAATAAAACTATCAATAATTTTGTTACGATTTTTTCCTTGATCTAACAGCCTGTGAGCAATTTTTGTAGGACGGACACCACGCAGTATCCCCCATGGCGACGGATTTTGGGCTGTTATATCACGCATAAGTAGAAGTATTAGAAGACGTATCAGCCTACTTACGGCGATGGCTATCTCTTGTTCTTCCGAACTGCCCTCTGGTGGTAGCGGATGGGATCTCGACTTGCTTAATGACTGAGGATTACCTTCAGAATCATTGAACTGAATGGTTACTTTGACTACTATTTCTGTGCATTCACTGGTGACCGAACTGGTTACCCATAAGCTGGTATCAGCACTATCGAGGAACTGTTCTCCTTCTGTCCAAGGTCCTGCATAATCAACCTTAAATAAGGCCATGGTATCACGCACAGCAGCTAATACATCAATATCTATACCTACAAATGAATAGAAGAACTTTTTACCCTTCACTTTTATTGCGGCACTCCTGACAGTATCCATAAAACTTTACCTGATGATTAACAACCGTAAAATTGCTATTTTGAGCAATTTT
>NZ_JBYKYF010000144.1:0-7707 GCF_057736855.1 Sporomusa sp. | reverse complement strand
ACCACAGTGCGAATGGCTTGTTCTGAGTAGCGTGCACCTGCGCAGCAAGCTCAGGTGCCGCTGTCTTTAACATTTGAAAAAAAAGCGCATGTATATGACGCATGTCATAAATACACATATCTACTCTCTCAGATGTTACTTTTATTATGATATTGAACTTCTGCAATGTATATCACCTACTTATATAACCGCAAGGCTATTATTCTACCATCCTCTCAAGCCTAGCTGGTATTGCGAGTGAAAAACACCCTTGGATAACCTCCGGTAGCCCTGGCACTATATTTTCAACAGCTCTACCGTAAAAGTTTCTAGGAATTGATTCTGTATAAAACACTGAGCCTGGTAAAAAAAGCATGAGTGGATATTTGAACGGATTTGGCCGGTGAGCATACTCTCTGTCTACTCTACCATATTTCACAACAACTTTATAATAGCCTTCCACGGGATCATCTTTGCCGGGAATAAAGTGAGATAAACTAATAAAACTATTGGCTTTCTCTGGTACTAGAAGTTTATCAAACAGTTCTACATCAACAACGGAAAAACTGCCTTTTCCTATAGAACGGCGTTTTCCCACACCAAACTGTCCTAACAACTCGAGACATGCCCATACATCTTCTTCCCAGCCGGTCATTATTTTAAGGTACAAAGACTGATAGGAGCATGCACAAAAGGTTTCTGGCAGATCATAGAGACCACCAGTTTCCAAGGTAGTACCACTATTACGGTTTACGGTGTTGTGTACAGTAAGACGTTTTATGATAGGGTTCTGCTTGACTTGATATACTATCGGTTTCCCCATTATAACAGCATTAAATTCCTCAACAGTCAGCCAGACCCCTACCTGTAACTGTTTTGCCCTTTTAGCCCGAACAAGCAGCGTTTCTTTGTTCTCAATCGATTCTGTAAAACTTTTACTAAAAAAGGCAAGTGGTAGAAATGGTTTTGGCAAATAGTCACCAGGAAAAATGTCAGATACTACAAAAGGTGGAGTACCTCTTCTGCATAAATCAAGCAATTCGTGAAATGCCGTTTCGCCTTTATGGGCTTTGTAAGCCCAACATAGCCCGCCAAAAACAGTATCACTTTGTAGTGTTGATATATAACCACCGCTCATAGTTATTTTGGCGCGATAGAGTTTCATAATATTTCACCTACTACAAAGCGAAGGGGGTGCCATCAAGTGTCAAATTCCGGAAAGAAACCTTGCCTGATCCCCGGCTACCGCCCTTACCTAAATAAGTTTTTTCAATCCAACGTAACCCTTCCTTTACTGTATCAATTAGCTGAGACTCATCATCAACATCATAAACCTGCAGCACAATCTCAATGTCAAATTCGGTGTCCACAGGAACACGCTCCATAGTTCGCGGATATTCTGCCGTTCCCTTAATTCGATTGATAATATTCTCCGTCTTTTTTTCCAGATAAATTATGCCTCGTTCTTTAAGATTTCGTATAATGCTTTCTTTAGACATCGGGGTTAAATTAGCATCACGAACAATAATCCTAGTTGGACCTAAGCTATGCCGTGTATTTTTATGGGGTCCAAAAACAGTACACACCATGCAAGACTTTTGACCACAGCCGCAGGGGTCGCCTCGATCATCAATTCCCTTAGCACGTTCTAAAGAGGAGCGCATCTTGCCTTTAATCGATGAGCCAGGAATATAAGGCTCATTAGTAATAGGATGTTTGATAACAGTCATGTCAACGCCGCCTATTTCAATCTCATCAGAAGAACCACCGATATGTAGGCCTGTTTCGCAATGAATTATTCCTTTAATAAGTAAGGCTTTTAATAATTTCATGATATATCCATTCCTTTCGCTTTTGTTTAAGCACTAAACGAATGAAATCCATTCCCTTGAACAATTTTTGCATCCTTACTATATAAGGGATATTTACATAATACAAACACGTGAAAATAAATTGATTGCCGCGATCAATGTAGTGACCGCATGTTTTTCCTTTTGCTATGCTCTAGTTTTTAGGATATTTATAACTAAAGAAACCAACTACTGCTTGAAAATGTTTTACAAAACAACGAAATGATTTAGCATCATTAATAATGGCTAAATTGGCATCAATAAAATTCTTAAAAACTTCGGGCACTTTCTTTTTCCCGCGGGCGTCAGCCACAAAGGCAGCTAATTCCTTAATGGATGGTTCAATTTGTGAATATGGCACATCATAATTAAGCCTAATATCGGCTATTTTTACGTGGCCATAGAATTTTCGAAGTTGTGCATTGCTAAGTTTATCAGGAGGTTCACCAATTACTTGAGCAATCATTTCTGCATGACTAAGTAGCAGCTCTTGTTTAATTTGGCCGTCACTATTACAGTATCCCCCTACCAAATATCCTGGGGGAAGTCCTGCTAACGACGTAGATCGCTTATTTTCACGCCCCTTATTCAAATAAGGATTTAACGCCATTTGTTTGCCCTCCTTTTGCTCTGTTGGCATATAAAGCATAGGTAGTGATAGGTATTAGAAGTCTCATAATGTTACCTGGATTTTCGCTCAAGTTTTTCAACCAATGAATGGCTTCACTATTTATACTTTGACTATTCCGGCTAATATCGTACTGAAGTAAGGATTTGAACATATATCCGTTCGAATCTGATCCATTCCCACTATTTCCTTCGGCCTGACAATACATCTGACTGTATTGCCTTAAGCGGTATAACAGAGCTGATGAAATTTTGCCCTCTGTCAGCCAACTAGCCATTCGACGACCTTCTCGCTGTATAATCTCATAATCTGACCAGTCAACAGTCTGACCAAAAATGGATATCTGATTTCTCCCAGACCCACTTCTGAAATTTCTTTGCTCTTTTGCACGTTCTAACAATTGCTCGGCTGTCTCTACAGCAAGGTCGATTGGGTATCGAGCCTTAAACAGAGACACACCGGCTGACAAAGTAATATTGGGGTTATAAGCTATAAACCTCTTGAACGCATTATTGACCTCGCCGCAAAGATCAAAAATTTCATTCCAGGGACCAACAATTAGAAGATCATCACCGCCAGAATAACAAGTATAACAATTCAAATACTTTTGTGACAACACTTGTTCTATCCATCCGGAAAAAAACAGCTCTAGCATTCGGCTCATGGTAGAAATCCGCGATATACTGCCATAATTGTTGTTATCCTCTTTTAACCCTAGCGAAAATAACATTCCTAAGTTATCTACGTCGGCTTTTAAGCAGCCTAATAGACTATATCCTTTAGCATTTTGAGCAATATCGTCAAAACTCAGACTCTGCCCATCGTCATCAAGTGGTACGTATTTTGCCATAACCTTCACATAATCCGGGAAAGAAGTTGGACGACCTTGTTCGTTCAGGTTGTAGACAAGATACGGCACACAGCTATGTTTTATTAGTCCATTGTCTAACATAATCCCGTATTGGCCTAAAATAGTTTCTGCTTTGGGGTTATCTCTGAAAAAGGAAATGTAAGTTGTCCTTGGAAGCATTTGCCCCATACGCTGATCTCGTGAGCAATCATCACATTCGCCGCCATCAGCATGCACAGCACCACATCCAGGACAAACATCAATCCCATTGTCAGACTCATACCTCTTTATGAAACGGTCTTCCCGCCATTTGCCGCCTTGCTGAAGCACACTATAGAATGGGGTTGATTTTGCCTTAACAAGTTCCTGCGACAAGTCCGTCATGACCTTACCAAAGTCTTCAAAATCATCTCCGCTGAAAGCTACACTCGCCAAGTTCAAAGCCAACTGTCCGTGATGCCGGTCAAATAGTTCCTGATTCACAGAATTATATATGTTGTTAATTATATCGACGGCATAGGGAGTGTTAGGCGCAAGCACGTAAAATTTACCACCAGAAGCCATTACAATATTAGACAAAGTTAATTGAAATGCATCAATAAGCATATGGCTGACAATATCAGTAATTATTCCCAAATAGAAACTACGTGCTCTCAGTCTTTTAGCGATCCCGCCAGCACCTTTGGTGGTAATCCGGAATATATATTTTTGAATTCCCGACAAGTCACCAACAATCAACCGAAATTTTTTCTTGCCATCGGCGGTAATGTCATGAGTAGAATCGCCGTGATAACGAAAGAGAGCGGCTGCGATCGCCGATGTAGTCTTTAAATGGTCAAACAGTGATACATCTGGCACCGTATCTAATGTACTGCTGGGAATACACCAGGTATAGTTTTGAAGCAAGGTAAAAATTCTGGCATAAAAAGTTTCAAAGCTGGTTATCGTCTGATCTTGAATAAGCTGCCGAAATTCCTCACCAAAACGCTTAATATGTTTTTTGTACGGTGTCTCGTCAACGACCTCATTTCCCTTAATCGGAAATGCATGTAAAGGACTTAAGCGTTCTAATCGATAGCTATAAAGTTCCGCCTTAGGCTTGTCCAACTGTAATCTCGAGAAGACAGACGCCAGTGCTACTTTTTTATACCGGAGTGTGGTTCCTTCACTTGCATCGTCCCGCTCTGCCGATGAGTAGTTGTCGGCACGGCTAACCATGTAAGCATAAGGCCGTATAGAATCATTTGCGCCACTGACCTGTAATTCTGGTGGAAAGCTACTACTTTCATGGTGACGTGCCACTAATTCAGAAAGTAGTTCCTCATCACAAAATTTGGCGAAGAACTTCTTATTTTCAGGTAAGTTAATAAAATCTCGAGAAATTGCTGGATGTTTTCCGGTTAGTGAAAGAGACCCGAAATCGCCACGCTGCAAAAACTTTCCAATATCATGGAGGAGACCAGCTGTTACGACTGTTTGGAATAATCGGTCACTCAAAAACGATCCTCCTTCCTTTAAAGTAATGATAATTTATAAAAATTTTTCATTTAAAATAATTTCCATTTCCATATTTATGTGTTTTTTACATATTACTTCAAAATACCTTCTTTAATCCAAAATATCTTCTAATTTTTCCAAAAAGTGCTTTGTCGCAATTTTTTTAAGAACCAAATCGCTTGAATACAAGCACAAAGGACGGTGGTTACGTCTTATTCAGACAGTACCACCGTCCCTCATATTTCATATTTCTGTCGCAGTTTCAATTCCCTAACGGGAATTTGGGTTTTTCAGACAAGCGAAGCCGTAAATCTAAGAAAGGTTTTAACAGAAAAGTTTCAATTCCCTAACGGGAATTTGGGTTTTTCAGACCTTATTATACGAGGTTTCCCAAAAGCATTCAAGGAAAAGTTTCAATTCCCTAACGGGAATTTGGGTTTTTCAGACTTAATAAATTACGAGGAAAAATTGGATGTTAATTCTAGTTTCAATTCCCTAACGGGAATTTGGGTTTTTCAGACATGCCTATCACGTGCAACGGCAGTGTGTCACCTACCGCAAAGTTTCAATTCCCTAACGGGAATTTGGGTTTTTCAGACATAGCAGTGAAGTGCCTTCGTGAATGGGTAAAGTCGTTAAAGTTTCAATTCCCTAACGGGAATTTGGGTTTTTCAGACTCAAACGGAATAACAAACTGCGTGGACGGTACAAAGGTTTCAATTCCCTAACGGGAATTTGGGTTTTTCAGACATTTGTGTTAGATACGATACCGGTAGAAGTTAACATAACATGTTTCAATTCCCTAACGGGAATTTGGGTTTTTCAGACGATTCTTCGATTGACTATAGTCAATTTCCAGATGTCGAAATGTTTCAATTCCCTAACGGGAATTTGGGTTTTTCAGACACCGATACCCGCACATGATGACAACTGGTGTTGCCTAAGATGCGTTTCAATTCCCTAACGGGAATTTGGGTTTTTCAGACAATATGATTAATATGATAATTAAACATATCACTTTTTTGAGTTTCAATTCCCTAACGGGAATTTGGGTTTTTCAGACGCTGTCTGGTACAGTCCTTGTAACCACTGTGTTTATAATAGCTTTAGCGAGAGCCTCTTAATAACTACCTTACTGCATGCTTCTTTCAGGGTTATTAATATCGAAACTGCTAGATAAATCGGCTATCGAGAGGCTACAAGAGTTTTTGCCCACTTGAGCCTCTCGCTTTAATTCGTTAAATACCACGTCCTTCCTGTCCACTAATATTGACAGGTACACCCACAGACGCTCTCCTCTTACTACCACAAACTGCACTGGTGATAGATTAAACGCTATTTTTTAGTATCCTTATTAGATTATATTTTAACACAATTAGTTCTTCTTTGGTAATATATGTATCAAAAATACTTTGAGGATAGAAAAGGAAATACAAAAGGACAGTTGTTACCGTCTTGTTCTGACAGTACCACCGTCCCTGCACCTTTTCCTCGCCAATCGGCTCTCATGTGGTTACATACACCTTCGTCATGTTGCCAGAATTCTGCTAAACCATTCTTTTCACTCAACCACTCTATGTAACTCCTTAATATAACTTTGTATTGCTGGATATCGTTCACTTAACATAGCCAACGTTTTTCTTATGCGATAATCATTACCGCCAAACCCAGTTGACATTGATTTTTTATAAACACTTATACCGTTAGCATCAAACAACTCAAATCTAAAAACATATCCATGGTCGTATGTATTAGCCAAATATAGGTGGTAGCTCATATCATTAATAAGAATAGTTCTGTCATATAGAATTATATCATCCCACCTATTTAACCAGTTCTTAACTGAATTGGGCTGGTGATACAACTTTTTCGCCAATTCCTCGATATACGCGTAGTTACTTATTTTATTACGCCATGAAATCGGAATAGCATCGACACCATAATAGGCCCCTGCCAATTGCCCATACACTGCGCCAGTTGTATCTGCATCATCCCCTAAATTAACAGCAAGCAAAGCCCCTTCTTTAAACGAGTTGGTCTTATAAAAAGCCCATAATGCCGCTTCTAGAGACTTTACTACATAGCCGCTGCCTTGAATTTCAGGCGGCTCTTTCTTTTTATAACTGCCTGCGGCTATGTCAGCTATTTTAGCGGTAAGCGGTTTTTTGTTCCAATAACCCGGAGTTGGATGGTAAAAAGGAGACAATAATTGGTCTTTGCTTACTTTTCGAACAGCCCCTACAATAAGCGCCCCTAATAATCGACAAGCATCAATACACGCCAAAGACCCATGCGTTGTTTTCGAACTTTTAGCACAATACATAGTAGCTGTATCAGCATCTCCTGCAAAATAAAGCGCTACCGGGGCCAGTCTCATAATTGAGCCATTGCCTGCTGAGTTTTCATCTCTGCTGCCACTAAACGGTACACCTGTTTTCATATAGTTTTCTAATGCCAATTGAGTAGTGATACCAATATCAAAGCAGCGTCCCGTACTGCTTAGATACCCTTCATTGTACCACCTTACATACAGATCCATCTGCCCCTTGGGGTTAAAGCCACCGTATTTAACCAAACTTTCTGCTAGACATAAGGCCATCGAAGTATCATCTGTCCACTGACCGGCCTCCAACTGAAAGGGTCCTCCCCCAATCAAATCATCAATAGGGGAAAATGTACCCGGTTTACGAAACTCCAGCGTTGTTCCAAGTGCATCTCCGACAGCCAGCCCTACCAAACTGCCGATATACAGATTTGATAATTCTTCTTTACTAGCCATAGATTTTCAGCTCCTCTCAGCTATTTCATTACCTCCAATAGTAATCACTATCGCTTGAACCATATTGGACTACGCGGACAGATTAAATGGCGAGTTTCTTCTGATCTCGTAGCATAGCGGCGAA